>JBAWDM010000038.1:0-8477 GCA_049590735.1 Asticcacaulis sp.
TTGTCACTCAGGGCTTTTTTCTTCTAAAGCTTCCAGTCAAACACCAGTATTTTAGGCTTATCGTCTTCATGCAGCCCATCGCAGATCAGATACAGCCGGTAGCCTGAGGGTGTTTTGACCGCCGCCACACCTTCGTAATTATCAAATGGCAGGGGAGCGGCTATCTTGGCCAGATCGGCCGCAACCGTCAGCTTATCGCCGTCTAACCGCAGCAAGCGCAGACGATTATGCGGGCCATTGAACGGATCATAATACCGGTATAGCGCCAATATATCATGATTGCGCTTAGGATCAGCCTGATCCAGCACCGCCAGCGAGGTCAGCTTATAGAGAAAGCCGGGCGCAGGCGGGCCCTCAATCTGGCTGCACATATTCAGGGCCAAGCCGCAACGCCAGAAGCCACCTGATTCCGCCCCAACCAAAAGGGCATCCCCCTTGGCGTCGGAAATATAGGCCAGCCCCTCCATGCCTTCATTGGCCGGAAAATTGGGCAGGCCTGAAAGCGGCAGGCGCGCACCGGGGCTGCGCCAGATGTGCGGCACTTTATATTTCATGACCCTGTGCAAGCCTTCAAACGACACATAACGATCCTGCGTCAGCGGGTTCACGGCCATGTCCTCGGCATCCGCCAGCATCTTATGATCATAGGGCTGAGCGTTGGTATCAAGAAAAGGAAAGATATCAAGGGCACTATCGGCATACCCGCCCTTATCGTCGGGCTTCATCTCAAACCGCGCAATGGCCCCCAGATCACTGACCGCCTCAATGCGAAGCCCCTCACCATCGGGTAAGACCTGTAAATCAGACAGGCCGGTCAAAGCCGATGTGCCCTTAGCGGTCAGCTCATAGCCGCCGACATAGCGGACATGCGGGTTCATGGGCTTTGGGTCAGCAACGGTTGGCAAGGGGCGAAACATCACCACCGGCTTTTGCAGATAGGGCTGCGGCGTGGCATAGGCCGCGCTGGACAGCAGGAGGAGGCTTAGGAAGCACAGCCGGCAACATAAAGCACTAAAAGCCCAGGCTGTTTGAAAAGTCATTTCTCTTCAAACAGTTCGGTGAGCTTATCCATCAGTCCGCCCGCCAGATGTTCAACATCAATCAGGGTCAGGGCGCGTTTATAATAACGGGTCACATCATGGCCAATGCCAATGGCGACCAGCGCCACATGCTTATTCGGCACTTTTGACGGCGCCTCTATGCTGTCGATCACCTTGCGCAGATGATTTTCAAGATAATGACCGCTATTGACACTGAGGGTCGAGTCATCGACCGGCGCTCCGTCTGATATGACCATCAGGATTTTGCGTTGCTCAGGGCGGTTGACCAGACGCGAATGCGCCCATTGCAGAGCCTCGCCGTCGATATTTTCCTTGAGCAGGCCTTCGCGCATCATCAAACCAAGATTCTTGTGCGTGCGCCGCCACGGATTATCCGCCGCCTTGTAGATGATGTGGCGCAAATCATTGAGACGTCCCGGATTGGCCGGTTTGCCCGACCGCATCCAGGCCTCACGCGACTGGCCACCCTTCCAGGCCTTGGTGGTAAAGCCGAGTATCTCGACCTTGACACCGCAGCGTTCCAGCGTGCGCGCCAGAACATCGGCACAAACGGCGGCTACCATAATCGGCCGGCCACGCATGGAGCCGGAATTATCCAGTAACAAAGTCACAACCGTATCGCGAAATTCGGTGTCTTTTTCCTGCTTGAACGACAGAGGCGCGGTGGCATCGGTAATCACCCGCGTCAGCTTTGACGCATCCAGAACGCCTTCTTCGAGGTCGAATGACCAGGACCGGTTTTGCTGCGCCAAAAGCTTACGCTGCAAGCGGTTAGCCAGCCGTGACACCACCGGCGCCATATTGGCCAGTTGCGCATTCAGGAAACCGCGCAGGCGTTCTAATTCCTCAGGGTCACACAAGTCTTCGGCGGTAATGATCTCATCGAATTGACGGGTAAAGACATCGTAGTCCTTTTTGGCCGCAGGCTCAGGCCCGTCCATCTCGCGTTGCTGCGCCTCTCCGGCCTCACCGTCCGGCGCTTCGTCCGTACTGTCGTCTGAGACGTTTTGCGGATCGCCCTGCATCTGGGTGTAGTCGTCCTCACCGTCCTGAGGCTGATCCTGACCGGACTGTTCTTCGGTCTGCTCGGTTTCTTGCTCACCCTCGTCGGGCTTTTCTGAGTCTTCGGCATCATCCTTGGGCGATTCACCTTCGCTTTCGCCTTCTTCGCCTTCGTGCTTTTTCTCTTCCTGCGCATCCTGGCTGTCGTCCTGCATATCCAGATCGGTGATCACCTTTCGCGCCATCTGGGCAAAGGTTTTCTGATCATGAATGTAGGGCATCAACTGCCGCAGACGCTCACCGGTCTTTTCTTCGATATCACCGCGAAAGAAGTTGATAACCCGATCCAGCAGACCAGGCACCGCATCGCCGGTCAGGATTTCGCGGGTAATCTGACCCAGCATGGAGGCCAGACCAACTTCTTCCTTAGTTTCGCGTCGCGCAATGCCACTGCGTTCCAAGGCGCCGATATTGGCGGCATTGAGATTGTTGCGCACACCCCGCATGGCCACGGCGCCAATGGCCTCAAGACGCGCCTCTTCTAAGGCATCAAAGGCCTCAGCGCTTGTCTCGTCTCGCGGACGGGCGCGGGCATGTACGGCTTCGTCATGATGGCCAATCCGCAGCGCCATGCGATCAGCGACACCACGAATCTGCTCGGCCTGTTTGAGATTGAGATCACGCGGCGGATGCGGCAGGATCAGCTTATTGCCATCCACGCGTGGCCCGTCCGAGCCAAACACCACCTCCAGCTCAGACTCCTCCGCAAGTGCGCGGGTGGAATGCACCAGCGCCTTTTTGAAAGGCTCAGACAGGATGGTCGGCTTATTGGCCATGCTTGGGTTTTTCCTTATCCTCCCCCGCTTCGCATGGGAGGAGAAGATTAAATGACTTTCACTTTTAGCGCGGATTCTTTCACATCAGTGCCAAAGGCGCGCTGATAGAATTCCGCTAAGGTGTGGCGCTCCAGTTCATCTGACTTGTTCAGGAAGGACAGACGAAACGCCAGTTCCGGATCATTGTTGAAAATCAAAGTGTTCTGCGCCCAGGTGATAACGGTGCGCGGGCTCATGACGGTGGAAATATCGCCATTGGCAAAGGCCGAACGCGACATGTCCGCCACACGCACCATGGCATCAATCATGCCTTTACGCTCACCGGTATTGAATTCCGGCACTTTCGCCAGCACGATCTCAACCTCGGCCTCATGACTGAGATAGTTGAGCGTGGTCACCAATGACCAGCGATCCATCTGGCCCTGATTGATCTGTTGCGTGCCGTGATAAAGGCCCGTTGTATCGCCCAGACCAATGGTGTTGGTCGTCGAAAACAGGCGGAAGAACGGATTGGGCTTAATGACCTTATTCTGATCCAGCAGGGTCAGGCGGCCTTGCGCCTCCAGCACGCGCTGAATCACGAACATGACATCCGGACGACCGGCATCATATTCATCAAAAACAAGCGCGACCGGCCGTTGCAGCGACCACGGCAATATACCTTCTTTGAATTCGGTAACCTGTTTGCCGTCCTTGAGGACGATGGCGTCCTTACCGATCAGATCAATACGGCTGATGTGGCTGTCGAGATTGACGCGCACCAGGGGCCAGTTCAGGCGGGCCGCGATCTGCTCGATATGGGTGGATTTGCCGGTGCCGTGGAAACCCTGCACCATGACGCGGCGGTCAAAGGCAAAACCGGCGCAAATGGCTTGCGTGGTTTGCGGGTCAAAACGATAGGCGGCGTCGATCTCTGGCACATGAGAGTCACGGTGCGAAAAAGCCGGCACCTGCATGTCAATATCAACGTTGAAAACATCGCGGACATTGACCTTTTTGTCGGGCACAAGAGACACTAGCGGATCGGGATATTCAAGCTCGGCGGACATATCTGACTTTCGGTACGGATTCAGGCTTTAGAAGCGAAATGTAACGCATTTCAGCTAAAACTTATGAGATAAGGAAACAACCCCAATGTGCGCGTAAGTGGATATTTCTTCGTAATTCCTTAGGAAGCCTGTCTTAGGTGTGAGTTGCGCGGGCCGTCTGCTACAATTTACCTATGTGAACCGCCCCGGATTTGCCGGAGGCCGGTTTATAAAAGTTACGCGGCCATCTCTTCGATTTCGAGAGCGGCATAGTACATTTGTTCAGCCTCAGCCGGGGGTATATTGCCTATAGGCTCAAGAAGCCTTCGGTTATTGAACCAGTCAACCCATTCGAGGGTGGCAAACTCAACGGCTTCGAAGTTTCGCCATGGCCCTTTGCGATGGATGACCTCGGCCTTGTAAAGTCCGTTGATGGTTTCAGCCAAGGCGTTGTCATAAGAATCGCCGACACTTCCGACTGATGGTTCGATCCCGGCTTCGGCCAGGCGCTCAGTATACTTGATCGAAATATACTGACTGCCGCGGTCCGAAGGGTGGACGAGGCCGCCGCGATGAACCGGCCTGCGATCATAGATCGCCTGCTCCAGCGCATCGAGGACGAAACTGGCATGGGCGGTACGACTGGCGCGCCAGCCGACAATCCGTCGAGCATAGGTGTCGATGACGAATGCCACATATACAAAGCCCTGCCAGGTGGCGACGTACGTAAAATCCGAAACCCAGAGCCGGTTGGGTGCCGGTGCGCGGAATTGCCGGTTCACGTGATCAAGCGGGCAAGGCGCCGCCTTATCGGAAATCGTTGTACGAACCGGCTTTCCACGGATGACACCGTGCAGGCCAAGGCCACGCATCAGGCGCTCGACGGTGCAGCGGGCAACTGTGATCCCCTCCCGTTTCATCTGGCGCCAGACCTTGCGAACGCCATAGACCTCGTAATTCTCGGCAAATACACGCTCGACCTCTGGCTTGAGTTCCAGATCACGCTTCGCCCGCGCCGACAGTCGAGCCGGATCATTGCGCTGAGCGCTGCGTTCGAAATAGGAAGATGGGGCAATCGGCAAAACTCTGCAGATCGGCCAGAAACTTTGACTTTGGCCCGTACGCCTCCCGGTGATCATCGATGAACGCGGTCATCGCTTGAACGGGCGGTCGAGCTCCGCCTGGGCGAAATAAGCGCTGGCCTTGCGCAATATCTCATTGGCCTGTCGCAGCTCCCGGTTCTCGCGCTCCAGGGCCTTCATCTTCTCGGCCAGATCAGTCGGCCAGATCAGTCGGAACGCCAGCGCGCTTACCTGTGTCGACCTCAGTCTTCTTGATCCAGTCGTTCAGCGTGCTTGGGGCACAGCCGATCTCTGATCCACCGACAAGATGGCTGTCCATCGCGAAGGGTAATCGGCTTCATGATCGAGAACCATCCGCACAGAGCGCTCACGTACCTCGGGGGAAAATTTATTCGTCGTTTTGTCTGTCATAGCCCTATTCTACTATTGAGTTAGGGCCTACGGCAAATCCGGGGCGGTTCACTTCTGATCGGGACTGGCGATGACCGCCAGCGTGGCGATAGCATTGCTGTCCAGAGGTTGCGACAGGTCGATGGTGACCGGGGTAAGGTATGGGCGTGTTGTGCCGGCAGTGATGTCCGACTGCGGTATCACAGGTGGTGCTTTAGCAAGCGGATCAGGGGCATAGGTGGCGCTGGCGCTCAGGCTGGCAGCCAACGCCACGACAAGCAGAGGGCGCCCCCCAAGCAGGCTGTAAGCGCTTGGAAATCATGCTTATGGCCCCACCACGAGGACGGCAAAGGTGTCGGGCACGATGGAGGGGCGGTTTTCCGGCTTCGGAGGTGGATCATATTCAGCAAAAGGCAGATAGATGCGGCCTGTATCTGGGTCGAGCGCGGCCGTGCGGGCGCCTGGCCGGGTCGTCACGACATCAATCACCCTCGGCGCGCCATAAAACTGATGACGGTGAGGGTGCCCGCGCCACTGGCATCCGCCAGGTGCGGCGTAATCGCGCCGGTCACGGTGTCTATTGCGGCAATGCTTGAGCCATGCGTGACGTACAAGCGTTTCGTGACCGTATCGAAATTGGCATAGTCCCAGCCGCCTGTGCCGCCGATCTTATAGGTCTTGATGATTCTCAGGCCGCTGTAGCCCGCCACGGCGGGAGATGTCGATAAAAGAGCGAGTATGGAAGCAGCGGCAAGGGTAAGTTTCATAAGCCAGGCTTTCATGTTGTTACGTCCGCGTCTTAGACTCCCAATATGAAGGTAAACTGAAGTTGTAAGTCTTCTGGCCTAAATATTCTCTTTTCCCTTTGCCATTCGCGTCAGGTTCGCCAGGCGACGAGGATGGCGCCTGTAGCGATCAGCCCCACCCCCAGCCAGTTGGGCGGTGACAGTTTTTCCCCCAGAAACAAGACGGCGAATACGGCAACGAACACGACGCTCAACTTGTCTATCGGGGCGACACGGGCGGCGTCTCCCAGCTTGAGCGCATGGAAATAACAGAACCACGACGCGCCCGTCGCCAGGCCGGAGAGGATAAGAAACTGCCAGCTCCGGCTGGAAATACTGGTCGGGGCTTGCCAGCTCTGCGTCACTACAACCATCAAACCGGCGGCGATGACGATGACGATGGTGCGAATAAAGGTGGCCATGTTCGAATTGACGGCCGCGACGCCCACCTTGGCGAAAATGGCCGTAAGGGCGGCAAATATCGCCGATAATACGGCCCAGAACGGCCAGGAGAGGGTAACAGATTTCACTTCAGATTTTCCTCACCAGGCCAGAGCGCGTCCAGGCTGACACATAACAGACCTAAAGCCAAATGTGGCGATGCGTCAATCTGGCCAGGTGTGAGCGGTTTTCTGTCATGTGCGTCCTGGAATGCGGGGCACGGCTGGCAGAACCGCAGCGGGACATTTAAGCCGCTAAGAATCCAGAATTTAAAGGGATTTTTCAACACCGTGGCAAGATGATACTTGCCAAGCTGGCTCCCCGAACAGGGCTCGAACCTGTGACAATTCGATTAACAGTCGAATGCTCTACCAACTGAGCTATCGGGGAACGACAAGCTTGGCAAGGCGCGCCCTATAGCAAGGGTTTGATCCTCATGGCAAGCCTAATTGCGTAACTTATGCACAACAATGCAAATTTCTTGGCTTTAGGCCGGATGCGGATAGAAAAAAAGCCCGAAAATGCTTTCGGGCTTAGGGAGTTTGGTGATGGTGGGTGTCTTAAGATATGCAAAGACAACACCGTTATGCGAAGATTTGGGTTAATAAGACGTTAAGCAGGGTGCGCGGATTTAGGTCTGGTCTTTCAGGCGACATGCCCTGCGGCGCGCACACTGGGCGCGGCACTCACTTTGTAATTGGAAGTGATCGCTGCTGGAGGCCTGACCCGGAGTCGAACCGGGCTTCACGGATTTGCAATCCGGTGCGTAACCGCTCCGCCATCAGGCCTCACATGAGCGAAGCGGTGAGCTAACAGATAGCGGCACCGCCTGCAATCATATCTCGGACAAAAATCCTAATAAATTTGTATAAAGCGGAAAATTATCCGTAAAAATACAAAATAAACTTTGCGGAATGATGATTGAAGCGGCAAAGGCTTCCTTCTATAAGCGATTGAGCGCTAATTGTGAGTCTCAGCTTGCCGTTATGGGGACATATATTATGGATTTTCACGCTGCCCGTCAAAATATGGTCGAATCGCAAGTTCGTGTGAATGATGTCACCGATGCCGATTTGCAACTTGCCATGCGCCACATTCAGCGTGAGCGTCTGTGCGCGCCTTCACAGGCCTTTGGCGCCTACAGCGAGGCGGAGATGGTGATTGCCCCGGGGCGCTATTTGATGAAGCCGCGCGATATTTCCAAACTTCTGCAAACCCTTGAGCCAAAGGCGGGTGAAACCGCTCTGGCGCTTGCGGCCCCTTACGCCGCCGCCGTGCTGTCGCGCGTGGGCGTTAAGGTCACGGCTCAGGAAGCGGATCAGCGCACCCTGTCGGTGATTGAGCCCTATCTGACGGAATTGGGTGTGACCTGTAAAATGGCAGACCTGCACGTGCCGGCGGGATCGGACTATGATCTGATTGTGGTTGAAGGCGCAGTGGCCGAAGTGCCAGCCTCATGGTTGTCGGCTTTGAAAGTCGGTGGCCGTCTGGCTGTGGTGCTCAAAGACAGCCGCGTGGGCCGGGCGCGCCTGTATATCCGACTGGAGTCCGGTATTTCCGAGCGCGATGTCTTTGATTCCATGCCATCGACCCTGCCGGGGTTTGAGCGCGCCCCCAGCTTCCAGTTCTGAGTTGCCAGACGTGACTTAAACAATAAAGCAAGACATGCTGACGTAATGTGGCGGATAAGGCGCGCACATTAACCGCATAAAAAGTCAAAGGTGAAAAAACCTTAACTCGCCTTTGCTATAAACTTCTGGCAGTAGGGTTTTTAGTTTCTATAGCCTGCCCACAGCTATGTCTGGTTGCGTTGTCTGTTTTCTGATCTGTTTTGGGTCCTGAGCTACTATTT
>JBAWDM010000039.1:0-12986 GCA_049590735.1 Asticcacaulis sp.
TGACATAGTTCATGAACTTGGTGACGATCAGATCACCGAATTTGGGATCCGGTAAAACGTCGCGCTTCTCGGCGCGGTGACGACGTGACATATGTAAATTCCTTGGTTTGTGCCTATGCGCTTTGCATCAGCACAGGTGCCTTACTTAGGACGTTTTGCACCGTAGTGCGAACGACGTTGCTTACGGTTCTTGACGCCTTGCGTATCGAGTACGCCGCGCAGAATGTGATAACGGACGCCGGGCAAATCCTTGACGCGGCCGCCGCGGATCAGCACCACGGAGTGCTCCTGCAGGTTGTGACCTTCGCCGGGAATGTAGCAAACGGCTTCGATGCCGGACGTCAGGCGCACCTTGGCGACCTTACGCAAAGCCGAGTTCGGCTTCTTAGGCGTGGTGGTATAAACGCGTGTACAAACGCCGCGACGCTGTGGGCAGCCCTTCAGGGCAGGAACCTTGTTGCGCTTTGGCTTAGGCTGGCGTGGCTTACGAATAAGCTGGTTGACTGTGGGCATCGTGCTCGATGGCTTTCTTCTTTATGACCTGTGCCGTTTGGCCGGGCGATCATAGGTTTGAGGTATCCGATAGGCATGGCTGCTGACCGGAAGGCTGATCTATTCAGGAGGGCCGGGCCGATGTCGTAAATCTGACAAACACAAAAGCCGCAACCTGCGCTATGGAGGTTACGGCGGGGACACAGCCCCTGTATCTTTTCGGATCGGGAAGGGCCATAACACGCAAATGTTAAGGCTCACCTCGAAAATGGTTTGCGGGCTATAGAGGATGCAGGCGCTGAGGTCAAGCCGCCGTTTCTATATTTTAAGGCTTTGCGGCTTAAGCGTCTGTAAGTCAGGCCGGGCGATATGAAAGGCCTGCGGATGATCTGGCGGGGATGGATCGCACGACAGCCTGTGGATGAATTAGCGGATTGGAAATTTTTGGTTTTTTAGGGGCTTTTCGGCTGGACAAGCCAAACGGCCTCGCTTATAGACCCACCTCCGCCCGAGGCGCAGGCATGGCCCGCTCCGGTTTTGAGGGCCTGGATAGCTCAGTTGGTAGAGCAGCGGATTGAAAATCCGCGTGTCGGTGGTTCAAATCCGCCTCCAGGCACCACTTCTTTTCATTATATTTCAATGGTTTGAATGTGCGGGCTTTACCGAGGAACTCACCCGCTATTGCATCATCCATTAACGGGGGCAATGCGAGCCCCGCATTTATTTCTTCGGTTTTCTGTCTTGACGAAATGTATGTTATCACATAACACATGTGCAACGCAGCATTTCCAAGGAATTCGTCATGACTATCTCTGTACGCCACACCTCCCTTCCCAAGGCCGCACTTTTGGCAGGCCTGTCGTCGCTGGCTCTGGCCTGTGGGGCGCAGGCGCAGCAGGCGCCGGCTAAAGACGAAGCGCCAACGGTCGTGGTGGTGACGGGTACAGGGTATCGGGTGCCCAAAGAGGCCCTGATGTCGCATGTCGATATTCTGACGCGTGATGAGATCGACAAGCGACCGCCATCGGGGCTGGGTGATATGCTGGCCTATCTGCCGGGTATTCGCTCCTCCAGCTTTTCACCGGGTGCCAGCCGCCCGATCATTCGCGGCCTGGAAGGTTTCCGTGTTCTGGTGCTGAATAATGGCATGGGCATGGTGGATGTGTCGGCCTTATCGCAGGATCATGCGGTGCCCAGTGACCCGACTGAGGCGCGGCGCATCGAAGTGCTGCGTGGCCCGTCGGCTCTGGCTTACGGCGGCAATGCCATTGGCGGCGTGATCAATGTGATTGACGATCGTATTCCGGCGCAGGCCCCCGCCAAGGGCTATGAAGGCACGCTGGCGCTGCAGGGGACAAGCGTGGATCAAGGGCTGCAAGGCGCGTTTAACATTAAGGCCGGCAAAGGGCCGTGGGTGTTCACCTTTGATGCTTTTGATCACAAAACAAAGGACTATGCGACGCCGGTGCCGCCGCAGCTTTTGTCCTTTAGTGAAGGCGAGGGTGAAGCGCCTGATACGCGTAACAAACAGACCAATTCGGCTCAGGACATGCGCAATCTTGGGGCTGGCGTCTCCTATGTGGGCGATCAGGGCTATGTCGGCTTGAGCTATAAAAACACTGACTATACATATGGCACGGCGATCGAGCAGGATGTGCATATTGATCTGCATCAGGAACGCTGGGATGCGCGCGGGGCGCTCAACCTGAACTGGGCCGCTTTCAATCGCCTCGATGCTTCGGCGGGGTATTCCGACTATAATCACGCTGAAATTGAGGGTGAGGAACTGGGGACACAATTCCTTTCCAAGGGCAGCGAATTCCGCGCTGCTTTGGTGCGGGACGGGCTGGGCAAGGTGAGCGGCACAGTCGGCATAAGCGCCCTGAAACGCGACTTTGAGGCGATTGGCGACGAAGCCTTTGTGCCGTCTACCACCACAAAGCAAAACGGGGTTTTCACCCAGTATCGCTATGATAGCGGCGTTTGGGGCGTCGAAGGCGGGGCGCGTCTTGACCAGACGTCCATCGTCTCCGGCGAAGCTAATTTTGATCGCGATTTCAACACAGTATCGGCCTCTTTGGGCAGCTTTTATCGTCCGTCACAACACACTTTTGTGGGCTTAAGCCTGACCCGTTCTGAACGTGCGCCGGCGGATGTCGAGGTTCTGGCGGACGGCCCGCATGCCGCCACAGGCCAGTATATTATCGGCAATCCTGATTTCAAAACCGAGGTGGGGTACAGTCTGGAACTGACCGGGCATCTGGCGTCCTTTGAAAACCAGCGATTCAGCGTCGATGCCCATATCTATACCAGCCATTTCGATAATTTTATCGACCTGCGCGATACGGGTGAGTCAGATGACGAAGGCATGCCCATCTTTCAATATGTCCAGACCAATGCCGATATTTATGGTCTGGAAGTGGAAGCCAATGCGCATCTGGGCGAAGCCTTCGGTCAGGTCTTTAATCTGAATGCCGCCTATGACTATACGCACGGCGATACAGATATCGGGCCGGTCGTGCGCATTCCGCCACAAGCCCTGACCCTGCGTCTGGAAAGCAAGGGCGGCGCCTGGGATTCCTATGCTGAGGTACGCACGGTGGATTCGCGCAAATCACGCCTTGCCACATTTGAAACGCCGACAGACGGATACACTACCGTCAATCTGTTCACCTCCTATAAGTTGCCGCAAACGCCGAACGTGTCTCTGTTCGCCGAAGTGCGCAATCTGGGGGATGTCGAGATGCGTGAGGCAACGTCTTCCACTAAGGATGCGGTGGTCGAACCCGGCCGTAATCTGCGTGTCGGTCTGGTCTATAATTTCTGATCGGGCAATTGCGCGGCTTAAGCCTGTTGAAGCGGCGAAGGTATTAAACGTCTTCGCCGTTTTCTTCTTCTTCGAGGGTCACAGCGACATCGGCATTGGCGGATAGCCGCACCTTATCGCCTTCTATTCCCGCGACCAGACCCATATCTATATAGTGGTGATGCCCCTTGTGCGCGTTGCTTTCGACTTCCAGCCGGGTGAGTTTAATGCGGTTGCCATCCACATGATCAACCGTGCCAACATGGACACCATCTGCGCCGATGACTTCGGCATGTTCTTTAATATCTGCAATATCTACCATGGTCGTCTCCTGAAGGTTTGATCATCTATATGACCCTGACCATCATGCGCGTCTCGCTTGTAAAATAACAATGCGGGTAAAGGACGAACCCTCAAAAACGGCGTTAAGCCGGGCGCTTTGGCAGGGTGATAACAAACGAGGTTCCATCTGCCTCAGTCGAGCGGACATCTATCTTTCCGGCATGTGATTTTACGATTTCATTCGTTATGAATAAACCAAGTCCAAGATTTGACCGTACATTTTCGGCGACGTCGGCCACGGGGCCGCGCGTAAAGGAATTGAACAGACTGTTGATCTGCGTGGGAGGTATTGGCGGCCCCTCATTGTGAACGATAAGGGACACAAGGTCTTTCGTACCTTTGATCGTCAGGCGTACCGGTGACGTCTTGTAACCATATTGAATGGCATTACCCAGCAGATTGGACAATAACTGCCCCAGCCGCGTACTGTCCCATACCCCGGACGTGTCACCGTCAATTTCAAGAATAATGTGACAATCCGGATTGCCGGTTTTTGTTTCGGCAACCATATGCTCCGCCAGGGACCGGATGTTCATGGGGCGGGCTGCGATCGGTAAGCCCGTGCCGTGGCTGGCGCGGGCCAGATCCAACAGGTCGGACAGGATATGCGTCATGCGATCACCCGACGCCATAAAGGTTTCAGTCACAGCTGCCTGCTTTTCGTTTAACGGGCCAAGCCGGCCCAACAAGGCGCCGGCCATGGAAATCGTGCTTAAGGGGCTTCGCAAGTCGTGCGCCAAAACGCCTAAAAGCAGGTTTCTGGAATAATCCACCTTATCATTGAACTTGACGACCGATTCCGCCAGAGCCTGATCTATGGCCTCATTAAACCGCGTCAGGTCTTTGACATCTGTATTATCCAAAGTGGTTTTTGATTCGGTCCACAGTTTGATAATGCTGCTTCTCAGGGCGCGATACTCCGACACCATCTGAACCACATCAAATCCGTCATCATAACGCTGATCGCCGTGCAATTCGGCGGCTGTGTCCATGTGCTCAGGGCAACTGTCGCTTTCGCCATGTGATTTGCGGATGGACTCCGCTTTGGTCTGCTTTGTTTTCAGGTCTTCTGAGACAGACGCCAAAATCTCGTCTATGTGATCGCGCAAATGCAGGCGAGACATGTGCGCGGCCGGAGACAGGGTTTTTGCAAAATTTTCCCA
Organism: Asticcacaulis sp.; assembly: GCA_049590735.1. GTDB lineage: Bacteria > Pseudomonadota > Alphaproteobacteria > Caulobacterales > Caulobacteraceae > Asticcacaulis. The sequence continues at coordinate 4,804 of JBAWDM010000039.1, forward strand.
TTCGGTTACAATAGGCTGGTTATTTTGGCTAATGAACTCAGCTAAACGCATTTGTGACCTTTCGAGCCATGAAGGCTGTCGCAAACATAGGAAATTGAGGCATGGCAACCATCTAATCCTGACAGTATCCAAACAGGCTATGCGTCATTCCCTATGATGTGATGTGCACAGTCTATGTCAAGCGATCACTTGGTCAAGACATCAAGCGCTGGCTTTATAGAGGTCATATGACTCAAAAAGACAATCAGGTAACGGAGCGCTTGGCCAGTTTGCGGGCCAGGGTGCGCCTGTGCATGTTCAGGCGGCGGGCCGTTTCTGAAATATTATAGTTGGATTCAACAAGAATTTCGTTGATCCGTTCCCATTCCAGATTTTTCAAAGAACTTTTTCTGGCGGTAATGGGCACATCTGTCTGGCCTGCGTCCTTTTCAAAGGCCGCCAGTATGTCGTCCAGATTGGCGGGCTTGGCAAGGTAATGGCAGGCGCCCAGCTTGATGGCTTCGACCGCAGTTGTAATGCTGGCATAGCCGGTCAGGACGACGATCTTCATGTCGGCCTTGAGCGCGTTCAGCCCCTTGACGCATTCCAGCCCGGACGGGCCATTCATGCGCAAATCAACAACCGCAAAATCAGGTTGAAAATCTGCGGCTTCCTTAAGTGCCGCATCCGTGGCATGGGCGACACCTACCAAAAAGCCACGCCGGTCAAAGGCGCGCCTGAGGGTTTCACTCAGGACAGGATCATCATCGACAATCAGGATTTTTTTGACGGTATCAGCCGGCATCTGAACCTATCCGTATCGCACTCAGGGGCAGAGACAGTATCACATCTGCACCGATAACCTTATGGCCGGACAGGCGATTTTCTGCCTTGAAGGTGCCACCCAGTTTACGCAGGGTGTTGCTGACCAGAAACAGGCCCAGACCGCGCCCGTGGCCTTTTTCAGACGTGCCTTTGGTTGTCACATAGGGCTGGCCCAGGCGACTAAGAATATCTGCTTCAAATCCTTTACCCTTATCGGAAATGGTCATGTGCAAATTGTCGCCGTCAAGTCGGGCATCAAAGCTTATCTCCGCCTGATCCGGCACAAGCGCAGCTTCGCGGGCATTATCGAATATATTGGTCAGGGCTTGCTGAATAACACGTTCTGCCACAACATCCGTGTCCGGCAGGTTGACCTTGCTCTCGAAAACGACATCCGGATGACTCTGTTGCCAATCATGCACTATGTCGGTGATAAAGGCCTTCAGGGGGCGGACGCTGGCACCTTCGCCACGACTGTCGCCGGACGAGGCCAATATGTCTGAGACAATGGTTTTGCAACGCTCAATCTGGGCCTGCAGGGTTTCAATATCGGCCATCAGATCAGCTTTGCGACGGGGCAGGGGCAGGTCATGCCAGTCCTGAAGAATAACAGAGACTGTGGTCAGGGGCGTACCCAACTCATGCGCCGCGCCGGTGCTCAAAAGGCCCATGCGCACCAGATGCGATTCTTCGAGCGCCGCGGCCTTCATGCCTTCCAGCTCGGCGTCACGCACACGCAGATTGGCACGCACGCGTGTGATCATGAACACAAGCGCACCAGCACAGATGCCATAACCCAGCATCATGCCATGCATATGCAGGCTGGAGCGATCAATCAGGCTAGAGCCCTTTGATGCGGCCATCTCCATGCCGGGCATGGCCATGGCGGGCATGGGTTCATTCAGGCCGGCAATCGCGAGCGCCAGATAGGCCACAAGGGTTAAGACGTAAATGGCCCAGGCATAGGCCGCATCCAGCATGACGGCGCCTATAATAACCGGCAGCATAAAGAAGGACACAAACGGATTATAGGTGCCGCCGCTAAAATGAAGTTGCAGGCTTAGGACCAGCACATCAATGACCAGACCTGCGAACAGATCGGTATTACTGATGGGCTTATCAAGCTTCAGGCGATAAAGGCTGTAAAGATTAAGCCCTACCAGAATCGCAGCCGTCATAATCATATAGGAGACGGGCAGGACAATATTCAGCCCGTAATAGGTCAGCAGAATGGCGGCAATCTGCGCGCAAAAAGCTATGCCCCGCAGATTTATCAGAACGCCGAGATTTTTGCGGTTAGCCGTCTGATCTATTTTTTGAAAGGCGGTCATGGGGATGCGTTTGTAACGGAGGTGAGAAAGGATCATAGACACAAACGCCTGAGACGTGGTCCATAATGGCGATTATCGAACTCTATGCCCGTACAGGCAAGCGTCGTTATAAGGCTTCAGATCAGAAGTGACGGCTAAGCGTTATGTTGATCGAACGGCCCGCGCCTTTCAAAGGTTCAAACCTGCCCATCCAGTTGGTTGCCAGAAAATCATCAACACTGACTCCACCCAGAGGCAGGGCATAATCTGTATTTAACAGATTGGTGACAGACAAACTGACCTGTATAGCTTTCCATTGGTACGCGCTACGCAAATTGATAAGCGCATAGCCATTTGTCTTCGGCTCAAGACGTTCCGGGTCAAGGCGTGTTTTTTCTGAAACAGCCTCCAGTTCCACGGCATTCTTCCAGTTCCCTTTGACCTGTTCCAGAGTCATACGACCGTTCAAAGGCATCATGTGATAGAGCGGCGTCTTGTCTTTGATGTTTTCGCCATGCACATAGCTGGCGATGACATGCAGGTTGCCGCTGCCAAACCGGCCACTATTCCAGAGCGGTTTCGTGAAATGGGCATCAAAGCCATAAAGAGCGGCGTCTTCATTGACGAATTGAAGCTGGTTTAGGGTCGCCTCGCCACTTGGCTTACTGTTGTTGACACGGACATTGATGAAATCATCAACCTGGGTGTAGTAGGGGGTCAGCCTGAACATCCAGCTATTTTCACCGGCACCCTGCCATTGTCCGGATATCATGACCGTATGCGCCACTTCAGGCTTGAGATTTTGGTTACCGACATAGGCATTGCCATCCCCTGCCCAGTTGACCATGACTGAGGACATCCAGTCTGTGCCCCAGGCGTAACGTTCATAAAGATTGGGTGCGCGCGATTTGCGCGTCAGGGCAAATTCATAACGGCTTTGGGTGTCCGGCGTATAGCGGGCCACGAAGGTAGCATCCCAATTTGTGTCGCTGCGTTTATGATCTGTTGCGTTGAAGGCATTGGCGGCTGCGGCATACATCATATTATAGCCGCTGACATCATGTGTATCCGTGACGATGTGATCGGCTCGCAAACCTGCCAGTGTCGACCATTTGTCGGACAGACGGCTCTCAAGCTCCGTATAGAGGCTGGTCCGGTCACGCCGTCCGTCATTGATATTAAAGAAGGTGTTGGGCGCCATCATCATGGTGCCCTCGACGGGCGGCCACCAGTCATCCAGACCAAAATGATGATATTCGCTACCTATGTTAATCTTGCCTATCTTAGCCGGAATGGTAGCGCTGATCTTAAGACCCGAATCTTCACCGCGTGTATTCATCGGCATGTCCGGCATCATCATAGTGCCATCCAGCTTAAGCTTGTCCTTGCCGATATTCATCAGGTGATGCACGGTTTGCGCATAGGCCACGGCCTCTAAGTGACCCCAGCCAAAATCTCCCTGATAATTCAAATTGCCAAAATTGGACGTGTTTTTGATCATGTCCATCTGCTGATTTGCAAAGCCTTGGCCGGGTACGGAACGCGCACCTACTCGCAAGGTCAGGCTTCGGCCATTTTGCCGATACGCAAAAGTGCCAGCCAGATCCCGGGTCTTGTAATAGGTAGAGGTAACGGTTCTGCCGTTGCCGTCCTTATAATCGGCTGCATCCTCGACGCCCGCGTCCAGGCGAAAACTCAGACGATCCGAAGCAAGGGTGGCGTTCATGGCGCTACCGGAATTTTCAGCATTACTACGGTAAAAAAGGCTCACATCACCTGTGATCAATAAGGTGTCCGGCGTCTCTGCAAACAGGGGCGGCGCGGATTTTACGGTAATCGTGCCGCCAAGACTGTCTCCGCCCAAGCTGACAGGCGTTACCCCCGCCTGTATGCCAATCGAATCAGCGCTATAGGGCGAGGCATAGCTTAGGGCAGGATTCATATGGTTGGCGCAGGCAGATGTCAGATCCATGCCGTCCATCGTGATTCTGATGCGGTCATCATCAAGGCCATGTATGACCGGACGGGACGACACCCCCCCGCCTGACTGAAGGCTGACGCCTGAAATATCCGTGAACAGGCGCGCCACATCACTAGTATCTGTGCGCTTCTCTTTAGTATCCAGATCAGCATTTCGCTGACCGTATATAGTCACTTCGGTAGTTCCGTTGCTGTCCATGGCATAAACAGGAGCGGCGATCAGCAGTATGAGGGGGGACAGACAGACAAGGGACTTAGACATAAGATTCCAAACGCAGCCGTGAAACAGGACGGCGTCCTCTTAGGGGGCGGCGCAGGCAGTGACTATTGGACAAATTGTCCAAGCTTTTTATTATAAAATAAGCCTCAAGGAGTCGTACGGGCTTAGTTGGCCCTGTAAGTCTCTATGAGATATACGTTTAAAATGAAAATTGTGCAGCGCAACATAAGGCTTGACCTTTTGCTGCAATTGCGATATAAAAATGATCACGGGCAATGGATCGATGTTCTTAAATTCGCGATTGGCCCACATCATATTAATGGAGTGTACCATGTCAGAAGCTGCGGAAACAATGAAGTCCACCGTCGAAAAATTCTCTCTTGCGGGCAATCAGGCCTTCAAGGACGGTGTTGAAAAGACACTGGGCGCCATCAACGAAGTAAATGGCCTCACCAAGAGCAATGTCGAAGCGGTTGTCGAAAGCATGACGGCAGCGACAAAGGGTGCTGAAACCGTTGGCGCTCAGGCTATGGCCTTCTCGAAGAAGAACTGGGAAGAGGCTGTGTCGGCCGGTAAAACCTTGCAAGGTGCCAAGAGCATTCAGGAAGTCATCGAGCTGCAATCGAAATACGCCAAGTCTTCGATGGAAGCTTATGTGGCTGAGCTGGGCTCCATGACGGAAACCCTGTCGGCATCGTTCAAGGATACGTTCAAGCCTATCAATGCGCGCATGACGGCTGCTGTTGAAAAGTTCCAATCTTATCGTTAAGTCCTGGCTTACCGCTAAATTCCGGCTTTTAGCCAGATAATTTTAAACCCTCGTGCCGGAACCGGTGCGGGGGTTTTTATTTAGGCTCCGGATGTCTATCTGTAACTGTCCACATAATAAACTGTGATCATAAGCTGTTATTATAACGCATTTACCCTCTTAACACGGCGATTTAATGGGCTATCTTGTTATTTGGCGACTCTGCCATATCTATAGGTAGCTGACGTATCCGACCGCAGACGGGCGGATACGGATATGCCGAATAACTTAATGAATGAGACGGATATTGCGACACGAAACGACCATGGCAGGCGGAAAAGGCGCGGTGACGCGGCCGGGATCCACGCCGGGGCTGTTGCTGGACACCAAGCCTAAGCCGAAACGGCCATCGCTGTATCGCGTGCTTATTCTGAATGATGATTACACGCCGATGGAATTCGTTGTGTATGTACTGGAGCGGTTTTTCAATAAATCGCGCGAAGAGGCGACATTGATTATGTTGCATGTGCACCAAACAGGTGTGGGTGTCTGTGGTGTCTATACATATGAAGTGGCTGAGACGAAAGTGGCGCAGGTCGTGGATATGGCCCGCAGACACCAACATCCGCTCCAATGTACAATGGAGAAGACGGAATAGGGGGAAGAGGGCGAGATCAGGGGAGAAGTTGTCAAGTTTACGTGTTTTCACGGTTCATGACGGGTTCAGTTTAAGTATGGTAAATCATCGTAAACCTTTTAGGTTTTGACTGATTTTAGTGTTTTGAGGTTTTAGGAGGTCGTCATGCCGTCTTTTTCAAGCGCTTTAGAAGAAACCCTGCATCGCGCAGTAGGGCACGCCAATGCGCATCACCACGAATATGCGACCTTAGAGCACCTTTTGCTGGCCCTCATTGATGATGTGGATGCCGCAGGGGTCATGAGTGCCTGCAATGTCGATTTAACCAAGCTGAGAACGGCACTCGATACCTATATTGAAACCGATCTTAAATCGCTAGTTGAGCCGCAATCCGAAGAAGCTAAGCCAACGGCGGGTTTCCAACGCGTTATCCAGCGTGCCGTCATCCACGTACAATCATCCGGCCGCGACGAAGTGTCCGGTGCTAATGTTTTGGTCGCCATCTTCTCTGAGCGCGAATCACATGCGGCCTTCTTCCTGCAGGAGCAGGAAATGACGCGCTATGACGCGGTCAACTACATCGCGCATGGCATTGCTAAAAAGCCAGGCGCCACCGAAGCCCGTGTTGTACGTGGTGCCACCGAAGATGGCCCAACTGAAGAAAAAGCCAAGGCCGGTTCAACGGATGCGCTTTCGACCTATTGCGTCGATCTCAATGAAAAATCGCGTCACGGCAAGGTTGACCCTCTGATTGGTCGTTCGGCTGAGGTTGAGCGTTGCATTCAGATATTGTGCCGCCGCACGAAAAACAACCCGCTTTTGGTTGGTGATCCGGGCGTTGGTAAAACGGCCATTGCCGAAGGTCTGGCCAAGAAAATCGTTGATGGCGAAGTGCCAGAGGTTCTGGCTGGCGCTACCATCTATTCACTGGATATGGGTACGCTTCTGGCCGGTACGCGGTATCGCGGTGATTTCGAAGAGCGCGTCAAACAGGTCGTCAAAGAGCTGGAGGCCCATCCGAATGCCGTTCTGTTCATTGATGAAATCCACACGGTGATTGGTGCGGGTGCGACGTCCGGCGGGGCGATGGATGCGTCGAATCTGCTGAAGCCTGCCTTGGCGGCGGGTTCCTTACGTTGCATGGGATCGACCACCTATAAGGAATATCGTCAGCACTTTGAGAAGGATCGCGCCCTGGTGCGTCGCTTCCAGAAGATTGACGTCAATGAGCCGTCTTTGGATGACACCATTAAGATTCTGAAAGGCCTTAAGCCCTATTATGAGACCTTCCACCATCTGAAATATACCGATGCGGCTATCAAAACTGCGGTTGAGTTGTCGGCGCGCTACATCACGGATCGCAAACTGCCTGACAAGGCGATTGACGTCATTGACGAAGCGGGTGCCCTTCAGATGGTCATGCCGGAATCCAAGCGCCGCAAGGTCATTGGCCCGAAGGAAATCGAGTATGTCGTGTCTAAGATTGCGCGTATTCCTTCGAAATCGGTGTCGCGTACTGACACGGAAGCCCTGCGTGACCTGCGCCTTGATCTGAACCGTGTGGTCTTCGGTCAGGACGATGCCATCGAGCAATTGTCGTCGGCCATGAAAATGGCCCGTGCGGGCTTGCGCGATCCGCAAAAGCCGATCGGTTGCTACCTGTTCTCCGGCCCGACCGGCGTGGGTAAGACAGAGGTGGCCAAGCAATTGGCCAACACAATGGGCATTGAGCTTCTGCGCTTCGACATGTCGGAATATATGGAACGCCATACGGTGTCACGCCTGATTGGCGCGCCTCCGGGCTATGTCGGCCACGATCAGGGCGGTTTGCTCACCGATGCCGTCGATCAGCAACCGCATGCGGTTGTCCTGCTCGATGAAATCGAAAAGGCGCACTCGGATATCTACAACATCCTGTTGCAGGTCATGGATCATGGCCAGTTAACGGATGCGGTCGGTAAAAAGGTCGATTTCCGCAATGTCGTGCTGATCATGACCACCAATGCCGGTGCTTCGGATAACCAAAAGAACTCGATTGGTTTCGGACGTGCCAAGGTTGAAGGCGAAGATGATGCGGCAATCAAGCGTCTGTTCACGCCGGAATTCCGCAACCGTCTCGATGCCATTGTCGGCTTTAAGCAGCTCAAGCCTGAGGTCATTTCTCAGGTCGTCCAGAAGTTTATCATGCAACTGGAAATGCAACTGGCCGATCGTCACATCTCGATCGAACTGACCGACGAAGCGGCGGCTTGGCTGTCTGAAAACGGCTATGACGAACTGTATGGCGCAAGGCCACTGGCCCGCGTCATTCAGGAAAACATCAAAAAACCGCTGGCCGATGAAATCCTCTTTGGCAAGCTGATTAAGGGCGGCCATGTCCTCGTCAAATTGACGGACGGCAAGATTGCCTTTGATATTACCCCGGCACAAAAAGGCACAGACAAGTCCGGTGCCAAGGCCGAAATCGCCGACTTGGGCAGGGGG
>JBAWDM010000040.1:0-6930 GCA_049590735.1 Asticcacaulis sp.
GTATGGCCCGCGTTACTGTCGAAGATTGCGTCGAAAAGATTGACAATCGTTTCAACCTCGTCCTGCTGGCGGCCCATCGCGCCCGTGCCATTTCGTCAGGTTCGGCGATTCTGGTCGATCGTGACAATGACAAAAACCCGGTGGTCAGCCTGCGCGAGATTGCGGATGGCGAGCTTGAGCCGGCCCATCTGACCGAAAGCCTGATTGCGTCCCTGCAACGCGTGGATGAGCGTACCGAAGCCGAAGAAGAGGCCGAAACCCTGGCCCTGCTGGCCGATCCGTCGCATATGCAGATGTCGGAAAGCGAACTGGTGCGCGCCCTCCAATCGGATCGTGATGGCGGTCAGGAAGAGCGCTACTAAGGCCCGTTCGGCTGTTTCTGGCGATATCCGAGACAGTACCTATATATTAAAGGCCCCGAAGGTGACTTCCGGGCCTTTTTTGCTTGTTAAAATTCAGACGTATGAGACAGTTTTTAACGACCCTAATGCAGATTAAGGGTTTTAGAACGGAATTGACGAGATACATGCCCGCTGACGCTGATGCCAGACTGAAAAATGATAAAGCTGAGCCGGAGGTTTCGGCTCAGTCTGTCCGCCCGCGCTTTTTGCGTCAGGTTGAACTCATTGAGCGTGTGGCGGCCTATGATCCGACCGTTGATGAAGCCATGCTCAACCGCGCCTATGTCTATGCGATGCGCATGCATGGCGCCCAGTTGCGGGCCTCAGGCGATCCGTATTTCGCTCATCCTATAGAGGTAGCGGGCATATTGACCGACTACCGTCTGGATGCGGCGGCCATTGCCACAGCGCTTTTGCACGATACGATCGAAGACACACCGGCGACCCGCGAAGATATTGCGGCGAAATTTAGCGAGGAGATTGCCACACTGGTCGAAGGTGTCACTAAGCTGACGCGGCTGGAGCTGCAATCGGAATACACCAAGCAATCGGAAAACCTGCGCAAATTTATTCTGGCCATCTCAAAGGATATCCGCGTCCTTCTGGTCAAGCTGGCTGACCGTCTCCACAATATGCGTACCCTGCACTTTGTGGCGCCGGAGAAACGCGAACGCATCAGCCGCGAAACCCTGGAAGTCTATGCCCCGCTGGCGCGTTCGATCGGCTGCAATCGTTTTGCCACCGAACTTGAAGATCTGGCCTTTTCGTTTATCAATCCTCTGGCGCATCAGGCCATTATCCATCGCCTCAAGGATATGCATGACGAAAAGGGCGATGTGATCGAAGCCATTGCCCGCGATGTCGCCGGCAAGCTGGAAAAGCAGGGTATGGTCGCGCGGGTGAGCGGCCGCGAGAAATCGCCCTATTCCATCTGGAAAAAGCTGCAACGCAAGTCGGTCGGCTTTGCCCAGCTATCCGACATCTATGCCTTTCGCGTGGTGATGCAAAACAGTGATGACTGTTACCGGGCGCTGGGGATTATTCACCAGACATGGCCGTGCGTTCAGGAACGTTTCAAAGACTTTATCTCAACGCCCAAAAGCAATAACTATCAGTCCCTGCATACCACGGTGGTGGGCCACAAAGGCACGCGTATTGAATTGCAAATTCGTACCGAAGAGATGGACCGTATTGCCGAAGAAGGGGTGGCGGCGCACTGGGGCTATAAAAACCAGTCCTATGGCTTCGACGAAGAAGCGGCAACCCGAGAAGGCGGTCGCAATCCGATGAATTCCTTACGCAATATCGTTAATATTGTTGAAAGCGGCGGGGACTCAGAAGACTGGGTTGAACATGCCAAGATGGAAATGTACCTCGATTCCGTCTTTGTGTTTTCGCCTAAGGGCCGGCTGATTTCACTGCCACGCGGCGCCATGCCGCTTGATTTCGCCTATGCCGTCCACACCGAAATCGGCGAAACAGCGATTGGTTGCCTGATCAATGGCGAACACAAGCCGTTGCGCACCGTTTTGCAAAATGGCGATCAGGTCGAGATTTTGAGCGGTCAGGAATCCCGCGTCAATCAGGACTGGTTCTCCCTGACCGTGACGGGTAAGGCGCGCTCGGCCATACGCCGCCACCTGCGACAACGTGAAACCGGTGATTTCATCAAGCTGGGCAGTCATGCGCTGGAACGGGCGGCGGCACAGGTGGATAAAAGCCTGACGGATATAAGCTGGCGCACCGCTTTTGAGCGGTTTCAGGTTAGTAGCGAGGATGAGCTTTTCGAGCTTTGCGGCCGTGGCAAAATTGCGCCGACCCGTATTCTGGAAGCGATTTTTCCCGGCCTCAGCCTGCCGATGATGCTGACAACCGACAGCCTGACGCGGGTGCGCGACGGTGAGGGCGGGGCGGCCTTTGTACGCGGTCAGGCCTTACGGGAATCGCAAAAAATCATCTTCTCGAAATGCTGCTATCCGGTGCCGGGTGAGCGCATAGTTGGCTTTGTCGAAGATGATGTGGTGCATGTTCATTCTATTGATTGTGAACAGCTAGAGGCACTTGAGGCTCAGGACGAAAACTGGATTGATCTGCACTGGACTTTGAACGCCGAGAAAAACACGCTGTCCGTGGCGCGTTTGCGGGTTAATATGCAGAATAAGCCAGGCGTTTTGGGTCAGGCCTGTACGTTGATTGGTGAGGCCAAGGGCAATATTGTCCATATCGCCATTTCCAATACGGCTATGGATTTTCTGGCGGTGGATTTTGACATCGAAGCCTTGGATGCGCGTCACCTGACCAATATCGCGGCGGCCTTGCGCACCTCGCCGATGATTGAAAGTGTGGAACGGGCGCGGGGGTAAGGGGACTCATCAAAAAGGCCTTCGTGACGCTCAGTGTACTTTTTGATGAATTCACACAGAAAACCTTTAGCTTGAGGCGGCTCTGCGCTAAAGGTTTGTCATTCTTTATTTGATGGATTTTCGCATGACCTCTCCTATGACCAGTGACGACGTAATTAACGAGTTCCGCGACGCCAATGCCTTGCGTGAAGGCCATTTTGTGTTGTCGAGCGGCCTGCATAGCCCGATGTTCCTGCAAAAAAACCTCGTGTTTATGAACGCGGACCGTTGCGAGCGCCTGTGCAAGGCTCTGGCCGAAAAGATCGTGGCGCAGGTAGGGCAGGTTGATCTGGCCATTTCACCGGCGGTTGGCGGCATTATTCCGGGTTATGAAACGGCGCGCCATCTGAAGGTGGCCTCCATGTATGTGGAACGCGAAGGTGGCACATTTAGACTGCGCCGTGGCTTCCACATAGAGCCCGGTCAAAAAGTGGTCATGGTCGAAGATATTGTCACAACCGGCCTGTCGTCGCGAGAATGCATCGCGGCCATCAAAGAGGCGGGTGGCGATGTGGTGGCGGCGGCCTGTATTGTGGATCGGTCTGGCGGCAAGGCCGATGTCGGCGTACCTCTGATCGCGCTGGCCTCGCTTGAAGTGCCGGCCTATCCGGCCGATCAATTGCCGGATGATCTGGCGGCTCTGCCCATAGAAGATCCGGGCAGTCGCCGTTTGGCAAAGGCTTAAGTTTATGTCTGAACGTATTCGTTTGGGTTTGAATATTGACCATGTGGCCACTGTGCGCAATGCGCGTGGCGGTAATGCGCCTGATCCGGTCAGGGCTGCACAAATTGCCCTTCAGGCGGGCGTCGACGGCATTACAGCCCACCTGCGCGAAGATCGCCGTCATATTCTGGATAAGGATGTCCTGGCCCTAAAGAATGTTTGCGACAGCTTCGCTAAGCCGCTCAATTTTGAAATGGCCGTGACCGATGAGATGATGGACATTGCCTTAAAGCTAAAACCCCATGCCGCTTGTTTGGTGCCTGAGCGTCGTCAGGAGCGCACCACCGAAGGCGGGCTTGATGTGGCGGGCCAGATGGATAAGGTCGGCGCGGCCGTGGCCCGGTTCAATGAGGTGGGTATTCGTTCGTCTTTGTTTATCGCCACCGATCCGGCGCAGGTAGAAGCGGCGGCGCATATCCGTGCACATGTCGTCGAATTTCACACCGGTGCACTTTGTGAGGCCTATCATGCGCAGGAACACACTGTTTTTAATAAGGAATTGAAGCGTTTACAGGACATGGCTCAAAAAGCGCACGAGCTGGGCATAGAGGTGCATGCCGGACATGGTCTGGATTTTGATACCACTCCTTTCATTGCACGCATTCAGGCTGTGCGTGAACTGAATATCGGTCATTTCCTGATCGGAGAAGCCATCTTCATTGGTCTGGAAGCGTCCCTGCACAAGATGCGCGACCTGATCGACGAAGCGTCGGGATATGCAGCCTGATGATCTTAGGCATTGGCATTGATCTGTGTGATGCACGCCGGATTGCCTCCTCAATGGAGCGGTTTGAAGGGCGCTTTCTCGATCGTATCTTTACCTCTGCCGAACAGTCACATGCGCAGGCGGCGGCCAGACCGTCATTGAGCTTTGCCAAACGTTTTGCGGCCAAGGAGGCTGTGGCCAAGGCCATGGGCACGGGGGTTCGCGGTTTTTTATTTACCGATATAGAGGTAGTGTCCGATGCTTTGGGCAAGCCGCACGTTATCCTGCATGGCGGCGCGGTTGGCATTTTGCGCGGTCTGCTGCCGCAAGGCAAAACCGCCCATATCCATTTAAGCCTGAGTGATGAAGAGCCGTTTGCGTCGGCCTATGCGGTGATCGAAGCCCTGTGAGCGGGCGTTGGCGGCGATAAGGTCTTGTGCTTGCCATAATCTGGCGTTAGGTGAACGAGAACGGCGCGCCTTTTAGGGTGGCGACAGAGATAGTTGGGGCTGACCTATGACGACACCAAAAAATGAAACCCTTGAAAATGCAGCCGAAACCGCAAAAATAATCAGCGACTCGCTGGCTGAGGACGGTGTCGATACGCGTGATGCCAAGCAGGTCGCGCTCGACGAAGCGAAGGAAATCTTCAGCGTGGTGGCGGTGGCCTTGGTGCTGGTTTTGATCCTGCGCACCTTTTTGTTCCAGCCCTTCACCATTCCGTCGGCCTCGATGGAGCCCAATCTGTACGAGGGCGATTATATCATTGTATCCAAATGGAACTATGGCATTTCAAAATACTCTTTCCCCATAACCGTACCCTTTATTGAAGGCCGCCTGTTCAACAAGGCGCCGACCCGCGGGGATGTGGTGGTGTTCAAACTGCCGCGTGACCCTAAGGTGGACTATATCAAGCGGGTTGTGGGCCTGCCCGGTGATACGATCCAGATGAAAAAAGACCGGCTCTATATCAACGGGGAACTGGTGCCGAGCACGGACGTAGGGCCTGTGGCGGCACTGGATTCGCCGGGCAATTATGCCACTGAATTCAAGGAATCCCTGCCGAATGGCCGTACCCATACTATTCAGGACATGGTAACGGATGGTCGTGCCGATGATACCGGCGAATTTGTTGTGCCGGCCGGCAATTATTTCGTCATGGGCGATAATCGAGATAATTCCCTCGATAGCCGTTTTTCACCGCAGGACATGTACGAACCTGGTGTTGGTTTTGTGCCGGAAGAAAATCTGGAAGGCCGTGCTGTTCTGGTTTTGATGTCATGGAAGCCGGGCTCATCCCTCTGGAAGCCGTGGACATGGCTGAATTTCAACTGGAATCGCTTCTTTAAGCCCTTGCGTTGATTAACAGGCGGCGCCGGAATGACGATTCTAATTCGTAATGCCGAACTGACTGATCTGGATGATCTTCTGCTACTTTATGCGCAACTCAATCCTACAGACCCGTGTTTGTCAGATGTTGCAGCCAGACCCATTCTCCAGACCATGTTGGTGCGGGAAGGTTTGTCCGTTTTGGTGGCCTTGTTAGGTGTGAAGCTGGCCGGATCGGTAACCTTGCTTATTGTGCCGAATCTGACGCGTGGCGGGGCATCCTACGCTCTCGTTGAAAATGTGGTGACCCATAAGGATTACCGCCGTTGCGGCATAGGTAAAGCACTCCTCGCCGAAGCGGCACGGCTTGCTCAACAGGCGGGATGCTACAAACTCATGTTGTTGACCAGCCGCACCGAGCCGCATGTCCATAGCTTCTATACGGATTGTGGCTTGCGACAGACTAAGGTGGGATTTCAGATGCGTTTCCATAGTCATTGAGCGTCTAACAAAAACAACAACCTTTTGCCAAAGGCTAAGGGTTGTTGTAAAGCCAGCCCATGAATGCCCGTGTGCCCCCTTCAAAAGAGACCAATCTGCGCCTGAAGGCTATAGACGCCTTGCAGATGAAGCTGGATTATCGCTTTTCTGATGCCCATCTGCTTGAACTGGCCCTTACACATGCCAGTGTCGCCGAAGGTGCGCGCAAAATGGCCGATAATGAACGGCTTGAGTTTTTGGGTGATCGGGTGCTGGGCCTGATGATGGCCGAGGCCCTTATGGAGGCCCTGCCTGATGCCACCGAAGGCGAGTTGTCGCGCCGATCCCATAGTCTGGTTAGTCGCGAAGCCTGCGCAGATGTGGCCCGCAAAATAGATCTGGGCGCAGCCTTGCGTCTGGCTGCTGGCGAAACCAAGAGCGGCGGCCGCCAAAACCCGACCATTTTAGGTGATGCCTGCGAAGCCCTCATGGCAGCCGTCTATCTGGATGGCGGCTTTGATGAGGTGCGCCGTGTGTTTAAGCCGCTATGGGCTGAGGCCTTAAGCGAAAGCGGTAATGTATCGCGCAGCAATCCCAAATCATTCCTGCAGGAATGGGCTGTGGCGCAAGGGTTTGGCGCGCCGGTTTATACTTTGATACACCGCACCGGCCCTGATCATGCACCTGTTTTTACCATCGAAGTCTGTATCGACCATCTTCACCCGCAATCGGCCACGGGTAAATCCCGTCAGGAGGCCGAAAAGGCCGCTGCCCTTGGCCTTATCGAACGAGAACACCTGAATTGTCCGAAACCCTGAACCCTATTTCACACGATATGCCAACCGGCCCGACAACGTGCGGCTTTGTCGCTATAATTGGCGCGCCAAA
>JBAWDM010000041.1:0-26415 GCA_049590735.1 Asticcacaulis sp.
TATGGGGCCGATCAGCATCGACAGGCGTGTAAAGGTGAAGCCTTCCCTCAGTGTGAGCCTCTGTGATCGGCTCATTTTTTAACTGCGAACGATAACTTCGCTTCGGATCAAGCTCTCGCTGCGTAATGCAGTGGAGTTAATCCAGCCTACAACTCCTGGAGAATAAGCCCTCCAGGCGGGGCCCGGGAGGCGCCTGGCAACAGAAGCCTCCCACTTTTTCCAGACATTACGCGCCGCTTTTAAGGCCACCAAGGCTTCGGCAAGCGTCTTTGCCGCCCTCGGTGCGGCTTTCTTCCAGCCGTGAGCGTAAAATAAAGTCAAAACTAAAAAAACGATCCTGTTTTTACGCAGACGCGGCATTTTTGCGTTTCGTTTATCAGGGAGCATGCTAAGTCTAGGTTATTCGCACACTTTTATTAAAGGCTCTTCGCTTATGTCCGAAGATGAGATGATCATCGACCACATGGATTATGCGTCCCTGACGCAAAACGCTTTGCGCGGGGTGATCCGTCAGGGATTGATACGGGCAGCCTCCGACGATGGCCTGCCGGGCGAACATCATTTCTACATTACCTTCCTGACCGGTGCGCCGGGCGTGTCGGTGCCGCCCGATCTGCTGGCCCGTTATCCGTATGAGATTACCATCGTCATTCAGCACCAGTTCCGCGATCTGCGGGTCACGGATGACTTTTTCCGCGTCACCCTGACCTTTGGCGGCGCGCCTAAGATTCTGACGGTTCCCTATACGGCGATTACCCGTTTTCATGACCCGCATGCGCAGTTCATGCTTGAGTTTGATGTGGGCGATCCGGCGGCGCTTACTCAGGATCTGGGTGACGAGGCGGCGGTGAGCGAAGAGGCCTCTGACATGTCTGAGCCAGAGACAGATCCGGATAAGCCCGACCCTTCCGGTGATGATGCCCCCAAGATTGTCTCGCTTGATCAGTTCCGTAAAAAATAGCCATACGGGGCGCAAAGGCTATAGGCTGGGGTAAAGAATCGTCTGAAATTTCAATCAGGCGAGCGTTTCAGAAGGGTAAAGATGACGCGGAGACGCAGACAGGACCGGTTTTATTTGACCGCACGGCGTTTTGGCCTGGGTCTGGTTCTGGCTGCGATACTGGGTGTTGGCATGGCCGCGTCTGTGACGGTTGAATCCCAGACTCCTGACCAAGCTCCTGAAACAAGTGTGTCTGTGCCGGAATTGCGGCCTTATGTGCCGCCCGCATCTGTCGCTTCCGGTGCCGCCTCCAATCCTGCCCAATCTGCGCCAGAGAGGTCTTCACCAGACAGGCCGGCCGTCACCCGATCCAAACCGGTTCCCAATCCTGTGCCCAATCCGGCGCCCAAGCCCGCCGCCGTAATGACCGGCAGCCGTGCAGCCTCATCCGTCTCTACGTCCGCACCGGCTCAGGCTACCGGCAGCGCAGCCACGGTTCCAGCGTCTGAAAACGCAAGCGTGACAACGCCCGGCCGGACGTCAGTGGTTATTAATACGCCCCGCACCCCCCGCACGCCTTCTACGGTTCCACCCGTTGCAGCGGCGTGGGTCAGCACCCCGATAAGTCCTGAAGATATTGAGACCTTTACGGATTCGGTAGTGCGCACCCTGATGCAGCGTGATCATGTTCTGGGAACAACGGTCGCCATCGTGCAGGGCAATACGCCGCTTCTGGTTAAGGGATATGGTTACGACCGCCTGTCGCCCTTGCGTGCTGTGGAGCCCGCCAACAGCCTTTTTCGGCTGGGCTCGATCAGCAAGGCCTTTACATGGATTGTGGCGCGGCAGGAGGTAGAGGCCGGACGCATCAAACCGGACGCCTCCATTGGCGACTATCTGCCCGCCGATATCTATAGCGAGGATCGCCGTTACAAGCCCATTACCCTGACCAGTCTTATGGATCACACCGGTGGCTATGAAGATACCAGTCTGGGGCATCTGTTCCAGTTGAGCACGGCGCGTCTGGTGGCGAGCGACAGCTATTTCCGTGTTCACCGCCCAAAACGCGTGCGGGCGCCGGGGCAGTTTTCGTCCTATTCTAATTTTGGCGCGGCTCTGGTGGCACGTGCTGTGCAGCAGACGGCGCATGCCAAAGATGTGCCCAGCCTGATGGAAGCCCGCATCTTCCAGCCGCTTGGCATGGCGCATACCACCTTGCGCGAACCTTACAGCCCTGAGATCGCCAGCCTGGAGGGCCTGCCTGAGCCGATCTCAGATGAGATGAGGGACGATCTGTCGGCAGGCTTTATCTGGGACGGGGCAGCCTATGAAGCGCAACCCTTTGACCATGCCGTGCCACTGGCGGCCGCAGTCGGGGCTTCATCGACCGCACAGGATATGGCGCGGTTTATGAGCCTGCTGCTGAATAATGGCCAGATGGATGGCATTCAGCTTTTTAATGCCGACTCGGCCGCCGCTTTTCGCCGGCCCATGCTGAATGTGCCCGAAGGGTATAATGGCTGGGCATCCGGCCTGATGATCGGTCAGGCGCCGGCCGGTTTCACAACCTATGGCCATGACGGGGCGACCCTGTGGTTTAATGCCAACCTGATATTGGTGCCGGAGATGAATCTCGGCATTTTTATCAGCACCAATACCCAGACTGGCAATGCGCTGGCCACCAGTTTTCCGGATTTGCTGCTGGATCATCTTAAGGGCGATCTGGTGCGTCCGCCGCTTATGCCCAAACCGGCCAATAGCTATGCCCGCAACGAAACCTATTATCAGGCGATTGAGGGTGACTATGTGTCTACGCGTCGCGCCTATAGCGGCCTTGAGGGGGCGATTACGCGGTTGTTGAACACGGTATCTGTCAGTCTGGATGCCGATGGCCGCCTGATCCTGACCACTCAGAATGGTCTGTCCGCTTTTGTGCCGGCCTCCGCCAAGGGCTTTTTTACGCAGCAGGATGCCGAAGATACCGGCCCGGCCAGGCAAACCGGCGGCCTGCATTTTCTTTTCAATGCCAATGGCGATCAGGTCAGCGCCTTTGAAACCGCTAAGAATCTGGCGCGCTATGAACGCATTGACTGGATTCACCGGCCATCTGTGCTGGCTATATCAACGGGGATTATGCTGCTGAGCTGTCTGCTGGTGTGGATAGGGGCAGCCAGAGGGCCTTCGCGCCAGCACCAACCGTCTGAGGATCAGGGGCGGGCGACTGTCATCTCATCCGGCCTGTCTTTGTTGTGGGTTGTGGCGATTGGCCTCTTTTTTTACTGGCGTTCGCAAATGGCCGATGATCCGGTGGCCTTGTTTACCAACTGGCCCAGCGGTCAGGTGCGGCTGGCGTCAGCTCTGGCCTTTGTCGCGGCGCTGGGGACATTGTATCAGACAGCCACCTATTATTTTGTAATGAATGACCGCGGGCGTTATGGGGTCGGCTGGGCTCTGTGGCAGAAGCTGGCGCATGGGGTCATGTTGCTTTTCTGGTTGTTCTATATTGTGGTTTTGACCCTGTGGGGCGCGCTGGAGCCGTGGAGCTGGTAAGGCGATTAAGCATTCACCTGCCGTTTATAGACACGGATATGAATGTATTCGCGCTCACCGGCATGGCGTTCGACCAGCAGGCGGGCCACCTGTGAATCGTCGTGAAAGACAAAGCCCTTAATGGCGTCCAATAAGGCCTTGGCGAGGTTATCCAGATCCATCCACGGCGGATCGCCAATATGCTCCATGCGGATATCGACGGCATAATCTCCCCATGCCGGACGTGCGCCGCGCCAGTCCTTGCGGAAGAATTCATAGACCAGTGGCTTGTAATATTTGGCCTGGGTCGACAGGCCATCAATGCAGATTTCAATACCCTCAGGGGTTTCGCGCGCCCGAACCTTGCCCGATATGATCCAGTCTTCGCTCATGCCTTCCCCGTTCATGTCCACCTTCAGGCCCTGTCAACAAAGCTGTCGATGACTTTTTTGTCGCCACTGGTTTCAAAATGTACAATCAGCTTATTGCCGTCGATTTCACGGACCAGTCCATAACCGAACTTCATGTGAAAGACCCGCTCATCCAGCTTGAAGTTTTTGCTCGATGTTTTGGCAGGGGCGGAGGGGCGGTGCGGGGTGGGCCGTGTATTTAAGCGGCTCATATCGACACCGCTTAAGTCGCCGCCATAGGCCGGTTTTTCGCGCTTGGTGTGGTTGGGTTCATAGCCGGCTCTGTCCCAGCGGCTTTCGGGTGAGGTCCAGCCGGGCGCATTATAGCCGGTCTGGGAGGTGGCCTCGACACTGTCTATCGGCAGTTCATCGACAAAGCGCGACGGTATCTGGTTCGTCCATCGGCCATAGACCTGACGGTTGGCAACAAAGCTGATCTTTGCTTGTTCACGGGCGCGGGTAATGCCGACATAGGCGAGGCGGCGTTCTTCCTCGAGGGCGCGCAGGCCATTTTCGTCCATGGAGCGCTGTGACGGGAAGATGCCTTCTTCCCAGCCGGGTAGGTAAACAACCGGAAATTCCAGCCCCTTGGCGGCATGCAGGGTCATCAACCGTACGCTGGAGGCGCCATTGTCACGCTCCAGATCCATGACCAGCGACACATGCTCCAGAAAGGCAGCCAGATCATCAAAGGCCTGCATGGAATCGCCCAGTTCCTTGAGGTTATCCAGACGGGTCGCCCCGGAGACCTTGTCGGCCCGCTGCATGTCATAATAGCCGCTATCGGTCAGGATCATATCCAGCAGGGCGGTGGCCGACATATTATCACCCAGCACACACCAACGGTCATAGTCGCGCATAAAGGCGGTCAGGGGTGTTTTGGAGCGCGCCGGCAGTTCGTCGCTATCCAGCAGATCGCGCACGGCCGTCATGACCGACACACCGGCCAGCCGCGCACTTTGCAGTAGTTTTTGCACCGTGGCATCACCAATGCCACGCTTAGGCACATTGATGATGCGCTCAAAGGCCAGATCATCGTCCGGTGACTGGATCAGTCGCAAATAGGCCAGCGCATCGCGGATTTCGGCGCGTTCAAAAAAGCGCGGTCCGCCCACAACCGTATAAGGGATTTGCAACATCACGAAACGCTCTTCGAAGGCCCGCATCTGAAACGAGGCGCGCACCAGAATGGCGATGTCGGACCAGGGGCGGCCCGCCACATCGCGGCTGCCTTTTTTGAGGCGTTCAATATCTTCGGCAATGAACTGCGCTTCGGCGGCACCGTCCCACAGGCCCTGCACCTGCACTTTTTCGCCGCCGCTCTGGTCGGTGAACAGGGTCTTGCCCAAACGCGCCGTATTGGCCTTGATGAGGCCGGAAGCGGCCGCCAGAATATGCTCGGTCGAGCGGTAATTGCGTTCCAGCCGGATGATTTTGGCGCCGGGATAGTCACGCTCGAACTTCAGGATATTATCGACCTCGGCACCGCGCCAGCCATAGATGGACTGATCATCATCACCGACGCAGCACAGATTGCGCTCAGTATTGGTGAGCAGCCGCAGCCACAGATATTGCGCCACATTAGTGTCCTGATACTCATCGACCAGTATATATTTGAACTTACGGTGATAGGTCTCCAGAATATCCGGATGTTTGGTCAGAATATCAAGATTATGCAGCAGTAGATCGCCAAAATCACAGGCATTGAGAATGCGCAGACGATCCTGATAGGCCTGATAGAGTTTAACACCTTTATTGCCGGCAAATTCAGAGCCGTCATTGTTTTTGACTTTATCGGGTGTCAGGCCTTTGTTTTTCCACTGATCAATCTGCCAGGCAAAGGATTTGGGCGTATAGCGCTTTTGGTCGATGCCTTCGGCCTCAAAGATACCCTTGAGCAGGCGCACCTGATCGTCATCATCCAGAATGGTAAAGCTGGATTTCAATCCTACCAGCTCACAATGACGGCGCAGGATTTGCGCGGCAATAGAGTGAAATGTGCCCAGATTCTGCAAACCTTCGGCAGATGCCCCGATCAGCTTTTGCGACCGTTCGCGCATTTCACGCGCCGCCTTATTGGTGAAGGTAACGCACAGAATTTCCCACGGTCTGGCTAAGCCTTGTGCCAATATATGCGCAATACGGGTCGTCAGAACGCGTGTCTTACCCGTACCGGCACCGGCCAGCACCAGAACCGGCCCTTGTAAGCTGCGGACGGCATTTGCCTGTTCGGCATTCAGGCCGTTAAAAAAATCAGGCTTAACAGCAGCCATCTGACTGAGGGAGGGGGTATTGGGTTCCATACCCTTCAGTTAATAGCAGTTGCCGCCTGCGCCAAGAGACAAATGTGCCCTATGGTGCAATTTAGTACAAAAAGTGAACAAAACTAAGTTAACATAACATCGTTATGGTTTAAGGTCTAAAAAATTCGCTATCTTTCCTGTTTCGTGTTGGCACCGGCCAAATCAGAACAGGCGACAAGCGGTCAGATGTCAGGCTTTTCTACGTTTATTTGTATTCTGAACATAGGCCAGCACAGACAGGCGGCAAAAGGACGCCAGAAGGCTTTCGCCCCGTTTGGAATCCAGATCGGCAATCAGAGCCGCCAGACTTAGGTTTCTGTCTTTCGACATGGTTTCCAGAACCACCCAAAATTCCGGCTCAAGCGCCACCGAGGTGGCGTGACCCGCCAGATTAACTGAACGCTTTTTCAGGCCAGGCATGCGTTTTCTCCGTGTTTTGAAAACCTATATCTGACGTGACAATGAGCTTTTCAGGCGTTTCATCTGTCGGATATAGTGTTTGCAGATTAGAGCATGGTAATAAGTTACCATTTAATCTTATCGTATTGTTGATTGTCGTTTTTTGTTACTCATCGTCAACCTTTTTTATTGTCGATGGCGTGTCAAGTTTGTGTTGAGCTATTTTTGCAGCTCTCTGCTTTTGTATCCTCTGGTGCAGGTTTTTCACCTGCCCTGACAGGCCGTGCAGGATACGATTTTCCGCGGCCTGTTCCACCTTGGCTTGTTTTTGCTTGGCTTTTCGCACTTTATTGAGATTAATGATGTCTGCCATGAGGGTGTGTTCCAGACGCTTGCTTTCTTACAGTTCTATTAAATTGAGGTTTGTCCCTGTATGGACGATTATTAAGATGTGCCGACGTTTTGGTACGTTATAATAGCAGATATACGGATATTTTACCCGTATTGTTTCAGGGGCCTTTTGATGACATTTCTGCTAAATCTCTTATGGTTTATATTCGGCGGATTCATTTCCGGTTGTCTGTGGCTTTTAGGCGGTCTTATTCTGGCTTGCACGATTGTCGGTTTGCCGTGGGCGTTCGCGGCCTGGCGCATTGCCGGATTTGTATTCTGGCCCTTTGGCAAGCAGATTGTCGACCGCTCTCACCACACAGGCGAAGCCGATCTGGGTACGGGCCCGATCGGGTGTGTGCTGAATATCATCTGGTTTATTTTTGCCGGCTGGTACATTGCCTTGTCACATGTGCTGGTAGCTATTGCCGAGGCCGTCACGATTATCGGCATTCCCTTTGCCTTCAAGGACATTCAACTGGCGCAACTGGCCCTGGCACCTATAGGCAAGAGGGTCATCCCGAAGCCATAAGCCGTGTCTGTGGCTAATCCAGCATGATTTCGCGCAGCTTCATTTCTTTTTCATGGTCGGCCTTTGCCTTGGCGGCCGCCAGTTGTTCGGCCTCAATAGAGCGTTCCTTGAGAATGGCCAGAGCCTGCCAGACAGAGGCCACTTCGTCCTTGCCATTGCCGTCGTCAATGGGCACATCATAATCGCCCTTTGAGGTTTTAATGATGGCCGAAGCGAGGTTGCGCAACGGGTTGGTGATGAAATGGGCCACAATCCACAAGGAAATGGCCATCATAATGGCAATGCCGATCAGGGCCGTCAGCAGAAAATCGCCGGCGCGTCGGTGACTGTAATTATCGGCCTTGGCCTTGGCGGCGATTAAGGTGACGCGTGTGGAATCAATGAGTTGTGCAACATGCGTCTGAAAGGCGATCCGGTCAGGCCGGTTGCTGACGCTTAAGGCTTCTGCGGCGACAATGTCCCCACTGGCGGCCAATGCTGCCACCCGACGGCGCAGGGCGATAAAGCCTTTGGTATGTGCCGCAATGGAGTCGATCTGGGCTTTTTCAGCCGGGTTGGCATGGGCCTGCCATTCTGCCGTAAAGGTTTCGAGCTCATTGAGATTATTGATCAGCCCGTTCACAAAAACCATGCGGTTATTTTGACTGGTGATATTATACTGGCCACGCGTCTCCATCACGACCTTGGTAATCAGATGATTGAAATGTTCCCCGCGCCAGGCATTATCATAGGCGTGATCGTAATCCTTTATCATGCGATTATAGCCGCTGATGGTCATCAGCCCCAGACCGGTCACTGTAAAAGCCATCAACGCAAAGCAACCAACTAACATCAATATGCGTGAACGGATTGACATGGGGATCACTCCTGCCTGATTTGAGCGCTATTCTGTTATTACAAAGAAGTCTGAACGCGATACTTTAATGAAACCTCACTGCCGAAGATTAATAATGTGAAAAAACCCGAACTCAGAATTTTGAAATCAAAAGATCAGGCTCTTAGTTTACCTTATTTTACTTCTGGCTTAAAGGCCCAGCTTTTTGCCCAGAGTCTCATTACGTTTTAGCCCCGGACTCATCAGGTGGATAAAGGCAAAGGCCACCAGATAGGTAAAGGCTGCCATGGCAAAAATGATCCCATAGGCATGGGTGGTTTCCAAAATGAAGCCGACAAATTTTGACATGAACATGCCGCCGATAGCGCCAAACATGCCGCCAATGCCGATGACCGACGCTACGGCGGACCGCGGCATCAAATCTGAGGGCAGGGTATAGACATTGGCCGAAAAGGCCTGATGCGCCGCGGCGGCCATGCCAATGATCAGGACGGCTAACCACAGATTATTGACCTGGCTGACAAACAACATGGGCAGGACGAACAGGGCAAAGAAGAACAGGGTGGCCTTGCGGGCAATATTGACCGACAGGCCCATTTTCAGCAATTGCGATGACATCCAGCCACCGGCGACACTGCCGATATCGGAGATCAGGTAGATGGCGATCAGGGGCGGCCCAAAGCTTTTGAGGTCAAGTCCGTAATTTTTCTCAAGGAAGTCCGGCAACCAGAACAGATACAGCCACCAGACCGGATCAATCAGGAATTTGGAACCGGCATAGATCCAGGTTTCCTTAACGAACAAAAGCTTTACCCACTTGACCTTTTCCACCTGATCGGCTGGATCGCTTTCGATCAGGGCCAGTTCGGCGGCATTGACCTTTTTGTGGTTCTGCGGCTTGCGATACATGATGAACCAGGCGACCAGCCATAGAAGGCTGACGATACCCGTAGAAAAGAAGGCGGCACGCCAGCCCCATGCCGACGTCACCATAGGAATAATCAGAGGCGCGACAATGGCACCAATCGCCGCACCACTGTTGAAAATACCCACGGCCAGCGCGCGTTCACGTTGCGGGAACCACTCAGAAATGGCTTTCAGGCTGGCAGGAAAGGCCCCGGATTCACCCAGTCCCAGAGCAAAGCGGGCCACCATGAATTGCGCCGCATTGACGACCAGTCCCGTCAGGGTATGCGCCAGTGTCCACATGGAAAAGGCAAAGCCATAGCCGGCACGGGTGCCAATCTTGTCAATAATGCCGCCAAAGCTGATATAGCCAAACGCATAGGCGCACTGAAACCAGAAGACGATATTGGCATAGGTTTCTTCGGTCCAGCCCTGTTCAACGCCGACCGTCCCTTTGAGAAGTGCGAAGGTTTGGCGGTGGGTATAATTGATGATCATGGCGATCAGCAAAAGCCCGACAATAATCCAGCGATAATTACTCGGTTTTTGTACGGCGCCGGATGTGTCGAACCCTGACGCATCTGTGGCGGGGTGTTGAACCTGTGCCATCCTGTATCCCTGTATTTTTATATCTCAGGGCAATAGGCAATAATGTGACACCGGTGTCAAGCCTAGGGTGGAAGGGCGGACAAAAAAGCAAGGTTGCATCACGGAATGCCAGATTATAAGGCCCGCTCAATGGCAAGCCCGATATATCCATTACGGTAAAGCCAGGGTAATTTATTATTGTCACCTTCAGGAAAGCCTGTTAACTTTTTTGACGGCACGGGTCTGAGAGGAGACAGGTGCCGGATCAGGAAGCATCAAGACGTAGGGGAAATGTCATGAAGTGTCCAAAATGCAATTCCGAAGATATATATTTGTGTTCGGCCGCCCACGCGGGTGGCAAAACCACCACCCAGCATTCGGGCACCAGTAGCGGATATGTCGGCAGCAATTACACGACAATGCATCACGAAAGTACCTCTGAATCTTTGACAGATTTTGCTAAAAAGGCCGCGCCACCGGTCGGTCAGTTGGGAAGTGCCATTGGTTTTTTAGTGGTCATGCTGATTGCCAACTATATCGGCCGGACTGAATTTCATCATATTCCGGCTTGGGTGAGTTTGATGCTTTTGGCCTTGCTGGCCTATTCGGCATGGTCGCTTTTTAAGGCCGTGAAGGATGTGCCTGCAGAAAAAGAAGCTAAAGCCCTTTGGGAAAAAAGCTGGATTTGCAAGCGTTGCAGCGCGATTTTTGTACCGGAACAGGTCGGGCCCGAAGCTTGAGTCCTAAGATGCCGGTGTAAAAACGAGCAGGGTGACGCCTTGCCTTGGCAGATCAAAGCTCAGATGGCCATTTTCGACGCTCATCGGCGCATCGGGCGTCAGTTCCGCCGCCGCCTTTAAGGCTGCATATTGCGCATTGTCGGGTGCCAGAGGCGATCCCATGGACTGATAGGCGGCAAAGCTGTTGGCATGATCCTTATCAACGCGATACCGGCGCATCACAGCCCCTTTTTGGAAGCTTGCGGGCAGGTGATCCAGCACCAGTGATATGGCGGCATCCGGCCCTGTGACATCATCATCATGATAATGCCAGACCAGCACACTCAGCGTGTCGCTGTCACGCGCCGCCGTCACGCCCACATCTGCGTTGTCGCCGCGTACACGGTCTTTCAGCACGCTATCCAGTGAGGCCTGATGGTCCGATGTGGCGGTCACATATTGCCCCTTCATCTTTGCGAATAAGCGAAAGACATTGAGCACCGGCATGGCAATACCATTGCTGGCCAATTGCCGGAATCCGGCGAAATAGCGCTGATCCTCAAACTCAAACGCCCAGCTTAAAGCGCCTTCCAGCCTGATGCTGCGCAATTTCGCCAGTTCCGCCACCCGCGTGAAGCTGGCGGCGGTATAGCTCGAATACATGGTGCCGTTGCGATAGGCATTGGTCGGCCCCTGACAGGCGGCGCAGCCTTCGGGGTCGAACTCGCCGATAATGACGGGCTTATTGCGAAAGGCCGGACGGGCGGCAATGACGCGAAACTCATGATCAGCCGCCCGAAGCTGGGTGCTCAAACCCATGCGGATATGACCGCCATCGGGGCCGTTGATAAATTCCGGCCCGCCCTTGGCATGAAAGGACAGGAAATCGGTCGGTGTCCCCGTTTTTTCCATATGGTCCATAAAGGCGTCCATGAAATCATCATTGGCACCGGCCATATCCGGCCCGCCAACCCGCGCATCGGGCAGGGCACGGCGTACGGCCTTTATGCTGATTTCATGCAGCTTGAAAAATTCTTCACGCGTGCCGCCCCAATAATATTGCGGCAGATTGGCTTCGTTCCAGGTCTGCCAGTACCAGCTGGCTACCTCATCGTGGCCATAACGGTCTACGCAATGCTTGACCCACTGATAAACCAGCTCTTCCCACTTGGCGTAATCCTTGGGCGGATAGGCCCAGCCCGTGCGCAGACTGCCGCTGCCGGGTCGCCAGGTGTGCTGGTAGGGTTCCGGCTCAGTCGATAAGGCTTCGGGCATAAAGCCGATTTCGACATAGGGTTTGACGCCCCGCGCCAGATAGGTATCGAAAATATGGTCGATAATATGCCAGTCATAAACCGGATTGCCCTGTGCGTCTTCGGTATAGGCATTGGTTGAGCCCCACTTAAGCGCCGGTGTACCATCGCCGGACGTCAGCAGATTATGCGTACGAAAATAGACATGACCGGGCGACAGTTCCCCCAGAGATGTCAGCAGGCTGCGGCCATCCTTCATGGTGGCATAGTTGGGCTCATCTGCCCCGAAAAACCGCCAAATCGGCTCGACCGCGCCGGTGGTTTGGGCGGCATCGACCTCGATCTTTACCGGAAAGCTGTCGGCAGCGGCCCCCACAGCCGCGCTCATAAAAAGCGCGGCTGTCAGCAGGGCGGTTTTAAAAATCGACATGCGGCCTCCGTTTTTGGCGAAAATTTTAGCCGCAGCTGAGCGCCTAAAGCTAGTGGTTATCGCGTGGCAGGCCACGGGTCTGCGCAATTCTCTGGAACTCAATAGCGTCCTCAAGGCAGGCACCGGTGCCCATCTGTCCGACGGTGCGGCGTTGCATTTCCTGCCAGGGGGTCTGGCTGGCGGGGTATTGGAAGCCACCGGCGGCATCAAGGGCAGCGCGGCGGCTGGCGATTTCTTCATCCGAGATCAAGGCATTGACCGTGCCCTTAAGCAGGTCGACACGCACGCTATCGCCGGTTTTCAGGATGGCAAGATTGCCACCGGCGGCAGCTTCAGGCGACGCATTGAGAATAGAGGGCGAGCCGGACGTACCGGATTGGCGGCCATCACCAATACAGGCCAGCGAGGTCACGCCGCGTTTGATCAGATAGGTGGGGCAGCGCATATTGACGACTTCGGCCGCACCCGGATAGCCGATGGGGCCTGCGCCACGCATAAACAATATGCAGTGTTCATCAATACCCAGCGATTCATCATCAATACGGTGGTGGTAGTCTTCGGGGCCATCGAACACGATCGCTCTGCCCACAAAGGCCTGAGGATCGTCTGGATTATTAAGATAGCGGGTGCGGAATTCATCAGAAATAACCGACACCTTCATAATGGCGGAATCAAACAGATTACCGCTCAGAACACGGAAACCGGCGCGCTCACGCAAAGGCGCGTCATAGGTACGGATGACTTTTGCATCTTCGATGGTGGCTTTGCGGCAGTTTTCACCTACCGTCTTGCCATTGACGGTCATGGCGTCTTCATGGATCAGGCCCTGACCCATGAGCTGATTGATAACGGCAGGCACGCCGCCGGCATGGTGATAGTCTTCGCCGAGATATTCACCGGCCGGCATCAGATTGACCAGAAGCGGCACGTCTTCGCCAAATTCCTGCCATTCCTCGACCTGCAAATCGACGCCGATATGGCGCGCCAGCGCATTCAGATGGATAGGGGCATTGGTCGATCCGCCAATGGCTGAATTGACGCGGATGGCGTTGATAAAGGCTTCCTTGGTCAGGATGTCCGAAGGCTTAAGGTCTTCATGCACCATGTCGACAATGCGTTTGCCGGTATGATAGGCGCATTCCTGACGATCGCGGTGCGGTGCCGGAATGGCGGCCGAATAGGGCAGTTGCATGCCCAAAGCTTCGGCCAGAGAATTCATAGTGGTGGCTGTGCCCATCGTGTTGCAATAGCCTGTGGACGGCGCGGATGAGGCGACCAGCTTGATAAAGCCCTGATAGTCGATTTCACCGGCAGCCAGCAGTTCTCTAGCCTTCCAGACGATAGTGCCGGAACCCGTGCGTTCGCCCTTGTACCAGCCATTGAGCATAGGGCCGACAGACAGGGCGATGGCGGGAATATTGACAGTGGCGGCGGCCATCAAACAGGCCGGCGTGGTCTTATCGCAGCCAATGGTCAGCACAACCCCGTCGATCGGATAGCCGTACAGAACTTCGACCAGACCAATATAGCTCAGATTCCGGTCAAGGCCCGCGGTGGGGCGCTTGCCGGTTTCCTGAATAGGATGCACCGGAAACTCGATGGCAATACCACCGGCTTCGCGGATGCCTTCACGGATGCGATCAGCCAGCACAATGTGATGGCGATTGCACGGAGACAGGTCCGATCCCGTCTGGGCAATGCCGATAATCGGATTGCCCGACTGTAATTCCTCCAGCGACAGGCCGAAGTTCATATAGCGTTCGAGATAGAGCGCCGTCATGTCCGGATTTGACGGATTGTCAAACCAGGCGCGGGAACGGAGCTTAGGCGAGGAGACGGGATCGGACATAGGGCAGTCTTACTTTATGGTATAGAAGTGATGGACGGTGGTTTGGGTATAGGTCTGACCCGGATCCAGTCGCGCGGACGGGAAGGCCGGATGGTTCGGCGAATCCGGGAAGCGCTGGGCCTCGAAGGCGATGGCCTGATACTTGGTCAGCTTGGCGCCGCCCTTACCGGGAATCATGCCATCGAGGAAGTTGCCCGTGTACATCTGGATACCGGGTTCAGTTGTTGAAATCGTCATGCCGCGGCCGGAAGTCTTATCTTCGAGGGTCACAGCCAGCTTGGGTTCAGCCGTTGTGCCACCGCGAATGATGTAGTTGTGGTCAATGCCATGATTGCCGATAACAATCTGCGGATCATCAGACTTGACGCGATCTGTGACGACGGCGGGCGATGTGAAATCGAACGGCGTGCCCTTAACCGGCATTTCCTTGCCAGTCGGGATCAGGTGGTCGTCTACCGGAAGGATGGTGTCGGATTCGATCTTGAGTTCGGCATCGGTGGCCAGACGCGTGGCCGGAATGCCGCCCAGATTGAACAGGCCGTGATTGGTCATGTTGATGACGGTCGGCTTGTCGGTAGTGGCCTTATAGCTAATGCTCAGATCGTCATTATTATTGAGCGTATAGGTGACATCGGCGACGACCGTGCCAGGAAAGCCCATATCCCCGTCCGGTGAGGTCAGGGTAAAGGTGACCGAGGCCGCATCGGGGCCTTGCTGTACGTCTTTGATCGCCCAGTTATACTTGTCCCAGCCCTTGGGGCCGCCGTGCAGGGTATTGGTCTTGTCGTTCAGCGGCAGCTTATAGGTCTTGCCGTCGAGGGTAAATTTTCCGCCGGCAATACGGTTGGCGTAGCGGCCGACCGTGACATTGGTGAAGTTCGGAGTCTTTTCGTAACCTTCGATCGTGTCATAGCCGATGACAACATCGGCCACCTTGCCGTCACGATCGGGTACCATCAGGCTCTGGATAGCGGCGCCGTAGGTAATGAGCTTAGCGCTCATGCCCTTGGTGTTCTTCAGCTCAACGATCTCGACTGGAGTGCCGTCCGACAGGGCGCCAAATGAACTGCGCGTGGCCGTGACGCCTGAGGTTGCTGCTGCTGCCGTTTCTGTCTTGGTGGCTTCCTTGGCGGAGCAGGCCCCAAGCGCCATGAGCGCCCCCAGTCCGCAGACCAGCGCAAATCGTTTCGTTACAACCATATTTGTATCCTTCTGAAGGGCGGCACACGGCCGGATTACCTACCTGTACGTCCGGTTTCACAGACCTTTGCCAGGTTCTGATCCGAACGTGTTTATCTTATTGATCCTGTCATAGCCCTCAGATATTAGTCCGACAATAAAAAAAGCCCGTCTGCCGGAAAATAAGTAAGATTTATGAGTCAGAGACTTTGTGATACAAAGCCGGGCCTTGGTTGCGGCAACAGTTTGGCTTTTTTATATAATTGCGGGCTTTAATTGTATCTTAGGCAGAGGCTATGCCTGTGAATCCGCGCAAACCCTAAGATGAAAAGGTTTTTTGGGTGTCTTCGTGCGCCATGCGGATGAGGGATTCCATGCACCAGCGCGCCGCGCTGGCGTCACGGCGTTCAATGGCTTCGAATACCCGCTCATGATCCGGCACAGGATCACGTGTCAATGCATTATGGCGCGCTTTGTAACGGGTCGTCCAGGATACTGCCGCTTCGATGGAGCTGCTGAGCGAGGCCAGAGCTTCGTTGCCTGTGGCATGGATCAGGGCATGGTGAAAATCGAGATCGGCACAGCGTCCGGCTTCGGATTGCAGGGTTTCACGCTTCATGATCTCAAGCGCTGCCCGCATTTTTTCGATCTGTTCATCTGTCCGGCGCAGGGCGGCCAGTTCTGCGGCGGCCGGCTCCGCAATCAGGCGCAATTCAAACAGCGATTTAATGAAGTCCTGACTGGGTTCGGTTTCAAACATCCAGCCCAGAACTTCGGGATCGAGCAGATTCCAGCGCGCGCGCTCTGTGACTCGCGTACCGGTCTTGGGGCGGCTTTCGACCATGCCCTTGGCCGCCAGAATGCGAATCGCTTCGCGGTAAGCAGAGCGTGAAATATCCAGCTTGGAACTGGACTCAATCTCGTTGGGCAGAATTTCGCCCGACTTAAAAATGCCGCTTAGGATATCAACGCCTAAACGCCGGGCCAGAGCGCCATGCAGGCGGCCCTGATACATGGTGTGGCCATGCGTGGCTGCGCTGTGTGGGGTTTCACCGCGCAACGGCCGGGACGCGCCGATTTTTATGCGACCACCGGTGGCGTGCGAAGCAGAGATAGCGGCAGAAACTGGCTTGATTATTTTTCTCATACCTTCACACATGCCATCTAATTGTGTATTTGACAAAGTGAATTTAAAAGCTAAAAAGCTTGGCATTCCGGTTATTTGTCTGAGTTAATTGCGCAAATGCCTTCTGCCACATAGGAAATACCATGTCCGCTTCGTCTAACCTTCGCCTTATTCAGATTGTCACCGATGAGGGTGAGCGTCAGGTTTTGGCAGGAGATGCGGAGGGTTCTGCCCGCATCATTCTGGGCGTTAACTCAACCTATGCTTTGGCGCGCAAGGCGATTGCCGCCAAAAAGTCCCTAAGCGATCAGGTGGCCGAACAGGGTTTGGGCAATGAGGTGGATGTGGCTGTGGCGCTGGCTGAGGGCCGCGTTCTGGCACCAATTGATCATCCTGATGCGGCGCATTTGCATGTGACCGGCACCGGCCTGACCCACCTGGGTTCGGCCGAGGGGCGTGATAAGATGCACAAGGCGGCGGCCGCTGCTGAAGCGCCGACCGATTCCATGCGCATGTTCCTGATGGGCGTGGAAAACGGCAAGCCGCGCGATGGTAAGGTCGGCGCGCAACCTGAATGGTTCTATAAGGGCAATGGAACCACTTTGGTTGGGCCCGGTGCTGATTTGCAATCCCCCGCCTTTGCCGAAGACGGTGGCGAAGAACCGGAAATGGCAGGCATCTATGTTATCGGTGATGATGGTGCGCCGTACCGGATAGGGTATGCACTGGCTAATGAATTTTCCGATCATGTGACCGAAAAGCAGAACTATCTCTGGCTGGCCCATTCTAAGCTGCGGGTTGCCTCACTCGGCGCGGAAATCCTGACGGGTGAGTTGCCTAAGGATGTGCGCGGCACTTCGCGCATCTGGCGCGGCAATGAGGTCATCTGGGAAAAGCCGTTCATTTCGGGCGAAGACAACATGTCCCACAGCCTCGATAATCTCGAACACCACCATTTCAAATATGACCTGTTCCGCCAGCCGGGTGATGTGCATGTCCATTGTTTTGGCACGGCCACGGCCTCGTTTGCCGATGGCATCAAGACTCAGGACGGCGATGTCTTTGAAATCACCGCCGCCCCCTATGCCTATGGCCTGAGCAACAAGCTGGTTACACGGGCTGACGAAAAGGTTGTCGTTAAGGCGCTGTAAACTGGTTGCGGAACCAGGTGCTTTGCCGTTTGGCGTAATTGCGGGTTTTTTGCCGCGCTAAACTCAGGGCCTCATCTAAGCTCATATCGCCACGCAGATGCGCCACCAGTTCTGGCAGGCCCAGAACCCGCATGATCGGCCAGTCATCGCTTAAACCCCTGTCCATCAGACTGGCCACCTCATTGAGCGCGCCCTTATCCAGCATGAGTTGCAGGCGCAGATCGCAACGCGCATACAGCCAGTCCCGATCCGGATGCAGAAGCTCCAGATGATAGGTGTCAGGTGTTAGCTCCGGCGTGGTATCGTCCTGCCAGTCACTCAGGCTGCGGCCGGTTTGCAGCCACACCTCATAGGCGCGCGCCAGTCTTTGCTGGTCATGTGCCATAATGCGGGCTTCGGCCTTGGGGTCGTGCGTTTTTAAAATGGCGCGCAAACCGTCTTCGCCCAGTTCACTCCAGGCCGCGCGGGCTTTGCTGCGGATGTTGGAATCAATCTCCGGCATCTCCGCCAGCCCATGCACCAGCGCATTAAAATAAAGCCCGGTGCCGCCGACAATGCACAGAGGCGCCCCGCCCTCTAATGCCGCCTTGATAAAGGGCCGCGCCGCCCGCAGCCACTCGCCGGCTGACCATTGCTCCCAGGCCTCCAGATGGCCATAAAGACTGTGCGAGGCGCGTTCCATGTCCGCCGCATCCGGTCGCGCCGTTAAGGTCGGTACATCGGCATAGAGCTGCATGGAATCGGCATTGAGAATAGTGCCGCCCGTGGCCTCTGCCCATGACAAAGCTTTTGCCGATTTCCCCGAGGCGGTGGGGCCTGCCAGCAGATATAGGGGTATTTTATTGTGGGACATGCGGGCTTTGGGGCTTTTATCCGGAACACGAAGGGCCTATGTGAAGGCCACTTCTACTGACTTCAAAAAGGTTCGTCCATGCCTGATAAGGAAACCGTGCTATCCGCGCTGAACGCCATAACTGACCCGATGAGCGGGCAGGGCCTGAGTGATGCCGGCATGGTGCGGGCCCTGATCGTATCGCCTGAGCGGGTGGGCTTTATGCTGGAAGTGCCGCAGGATCGCGTCACCGACTATGGCCCTGTGCGTCTGGCAGCGGAAAAGCTGCTGGCGGGATTAGACGGCGTTAAAAAAGCGCAGGTCGTCCTGACCGCCGAACTGGCACCGAATCCGCAAACCCCTAAGAAGCCTAATGCGCGCCTGTCCGATAAGGCCGTTGAGCAAAACCGCCCGAAGGCCCCGGTGGCCGAAGCGCGCCCTAACCATGTCCGGCATGTGATCGTGGTGGGCTCCGGTAAGGGCGGGGTCGGTAAATCGACCATATCCTTAGGGATTGCGCTGGGCCTGTCGGCGCTCGGCTTGCGCGTAGGTTATCTGGATGCCGATGTGTATGGCCCGTCCGCCTCGACCATGCTGGGCATTAATAAACCGCCCTCTTTTGGCGACGATAAGCTGATGGTGCCGCCCGAAGCCTTTGGGCTTAAGGTCAATTCGGTGGGCTTTCTGGTCGATCCCGATCAGGCGATGATCTGGCGCGGCCCGATGGCCTCACAGGCCCTGACCCAGCTTTTGACCCAGACACGCTGGGGTACAGCCGAAGAACCGCTCGATGTCTTGATTGTCGATATGCCGCCGGGGACGGGCGATGTGCAACTGACCCTAACGCAAAAGACAGTGATTGACGGGGCGGTGGTGGTGTCGACCCCGCAGGAAATGGCGCTGATTGATGCGCGCCGCGCTGTGACCCTGTTTGACAAGACGAAGGTTCCGGTTCTGGGCGTGGTGGAAAACATGGCCTATTTGCTGACGCCGGATGGCACGGAAATGGAAATTTTTGGCCGTGGTGGTGCACAATCTATGGCCGCCGCCCTGAAGGTGCCCTTCTTAGGGGAGGTGCCGCTTGATCCGGCCATGCGCAAGGGCTGCGATGAGGCGCGGCCCGTCACGGCGCTGGAACCCGAAGGCGAAATGGCGACACGGTTTAAGATTATTGCGCAAAAGGTTCTGGATAATCTGCCTAAGTCATAGGTGGTATGGGTTGCGGTGCAGCATATTGTAACCATATGAGTGACATATGCCAAGGAGACTGCACATGTCGCTCGATGCCCTTTTTTCGCCGTTTACGCTCAAATCCCTGACCCTGCCCAATCGCATTGTCATGGCCCCGATGACGCGCAACTTCTCTCCCGGCGGTGTGCCCAATCAGGCGGTGGTCGATTATTATGAACGCCGGGCCGAAAACGATGTGGGCCTGATCCTTACGGAAGGCACGGTGGTTGAGCGTCCAGCCTCCAAGAACGAAGCCAATATCCCGTTCTTTTATGGCAAGGCTTTAGATGGCTGGGCCAGGGTGGTGGAGACCGTTCATGCCAAGGGTGGTCGTATCGCGCCGCAAATCTGGCATACGGGGGCCGCCTTAGGTAATAATCCCGATTATCGCCCCGCGCCGATGGATATGCCGTCCGGCCTGTCTCTGGATGGCAAGCGGGTCACCAGCCCCATGACCGATACCGACATTGCCGACACGATTGCGGCTTTTGCTGCGTCCGCCGCCAGCGCCAAACGTCTGGGTTTTGACGCCTTGGAACTGCATGGCGCACACGGCTATCTGATTGATGAATTTTTCTGGGATCAGACCAATAAACGCGACGATAAATGGGGCGGCGCCAGCATTGGCGAACGTACCCGCTTTGCGGCCGAAATTCTCAAGGGGGTGCGCGCGGCGGTCGGCCCGGATTTTCCGGTTATCATTCGCCTGTCGCAGTGGAAAAGCGGGTTTTACGATGCCAAGCTGGCGCATACCCCTGCTGAAATGGAAGCCTGGCTGCGTCCTCTGGTGGATGCCGGTGCCGACATGTTCCATTGTTCTCAGCGCCGGTACTGGGAGTCGGAATTTGAGGGCTCAGACCTGAATTTTGCCGGCTGGGCTAAAAAACTGACGGGCACGCCGGCCATTACGGTCGGCTCGGTGGGGCTGTCAGGTGAGTTTATCGCGGGGTTTGGCGGTGAATCGTCTGAGGCCACTAATATTGACGACTTATTGCGCCGTCTGGATCGCGGTGATTTCGATCTGGTCGCCGTGGGCCGCGCCTTGCTGGCCGATCCGGAATGGGTCGAAAAAATCCGTTCCGGTCGTGGCGCACAGGCGAAAGGCTTTGAACGCAGCCTGTTGAAAACGCTCGTCTAAGCCTTAATCCGCTCATACACTTTAAGCGTAAAGTCGTGGTCGTCATGTTCCGTTTTGGAAAAGGCGGCCTCTTCTTTCACATACCAGATCGCCGGATCAATAACGGGAAAAAAGGTATCGCCGTCGACGCTGGCGTGGACGTGGCTGACGTAAAGCCGGTCGGCCCTGGGCAGGGTCTGCTCATAGATGCTGGCCCCGCCAATGACGCATATCTCATCCGCCCCGTCATCGGCGGCGTGTTCGCGGGCAATATCGAGGGCCTCAAACAAAGACGAACAGATGACGGCGCCGTCTGCTTCCATCTTGATGTCCCGGCTAAGGACGATGTTCAACCTGCCGGGCAGGGGCTTTTTCGGCAGGGAATCCCAGGTGTTCGACCCCATCAGGATCGGCTTGAACTGCGTGATTTCCTTAAAGCGTTTCAGGTCAGAACGCAGGTGCCAGGGCAGGCCGCCATCCTTGCCAATGACGCCATTATCGCTCATGGCCACAACCAGTGACAGGCGGATTTTCGGCATTAAACAGCTACAGGCGCTTTCAAGGCCCCATGTGACTGATAATTTTCAATTGTAAAGTCTGCATACTCGAAACTAAACAGATCGGTTTTAGGGGCAAGTTTAATAGTTGGAAATTCGAATGGCGAGCGCTCAATCTGAGTTTTAGCTTGATCAATATGATTAGTGTAAAGATGAACGTCACCAAAACTATGTACGAAATCACCAACTTCTAATCCTACTGCCTGTGCCACCATATGGGTTAGAAGGGCGTAGGAGGCAATATTGAACGGCACGCCTAAGAAGATATCTGCTGAACGCTGATAAAGTTGACAAGAGAGCTTGCCATCTGCGACGAAAAATTGAAACAGGCAATGGCATGGGGGTAGGGCCATACTATCTACGTCAGTAGGGTTCCAAGCCGTAATTACATGACGGCGGGAATGAGGATTTGCTTTCAGGTTTTCAACTAGTTGCCTAATTTGATCAATTGTTTCGCCATTGGGGCCTGTCCATGATCGCCATTGTTTACCGTATACAGGACCAAGGTCGCCTTGAGGGCAAGCCCATTCATCCCAAATGGTTACACCGTGGTCTTTAAGAAATTTGATGTTGGTATCGCCACGTAAAATCCACAACAGCTCAACCGCTATCGACTTGAAATGTACTTTCTTTGTGGTCAGTAGGGGAAAGCCTTTTGACAAATCGAAACGTATTTGTCTTCCAAATAGACCTAAGGTTCCCACACCAGTACGATCTTCCCTCCTTACCCCGTTATCCAAAAGATCTTGAAGCAAGTTGAGATACTGCATTTCAGGATGCTGTTTTGTTTTTTCGGTGATTAATTGATCAAACATCGTGTTCATCCATACATGATGAAAGTTTTTGATGGGGATGACAATTTCATTTTTTATGTATGCATACGTAAAAGATTCTAATTGCCATGTAAGCATGAATCTCAAGGTTACCCTTAAGAGATTGATTCACAGTTAACAACATATGAATCGTTAAATGGATCGATTCTAACTAAATAGACAATATGGAGTCTAATGCGTGCTCAAAATGTCCTTACCCGTTTATCATGACCGCGATTGCGACCTGTCGGTGATCCGCGCCAAAAAGGTATTGGTCATCGGCTATGGCAGTCAGGGGCGCACCCAGGCGCTGAATGCCCGCGATTCCGGCGTGACAAATATCAAAATAGCCTTGAAACCGCAGTCAAAAACCCGCGCAAAAGCGGAGGGCGATGGCTTTGAGGTCGTCGGCGTAGAGGAAGGCGTAGTATGGGCCGATGTCTTGGTGATTTTGACCTCAGATGAGGCGCACCAGACCCTGTTTGCCGATGAGATAAATCCGTACCTTCGCGCCGGTCAGGCCTTGATTTTTGCGCATGGCCTGTCGGTCAATTTCGGACTGGTGACACCGCCCAAAGATGTCGATGTCCTGCTGGTATCGCCTAAGGGCATAGGCCCGCGCATCCGCGATATCTATGTCGAAGGGCAAGGCGTGTTTTGCCTGTTTGGCGTCCAGCAAGACGCGACCGGAAACGCCAAGGCTTTGGGGCTTTCGTTTGCGGCGGCTCTGGGCTGCGGCCGCAAGGGCATATTGGAAACCACCATGAAGGCCGAATGCGAAAGCGATCTGTTTGGTGAACAGGTGGTCTTGTGCGGTGGAACGCGCGAACTGGTATCGAACGGTTTTCAAACCCTTGTGGATGCCGGTTATCCGCCGGAAGTGGCCTGGTTTGAAACCTGTTATGAGCTGAAACTGGTGGTCGATCTGCTGTGGGAACTGGGCATGTCGGGCGGCTTTGAAAAAATCAGCAATACGGCGGAATATGGCGCCTATCTGACAGGGCCGCGCATTATCAATGAGGCCTCAAAAGCCGCCATGCAAGGCGTGTTAAAAGATGTGCAGTCGGGTGATTTTGTCCGCCGTCTGATGCAGGATTATAATACCGGCAGTCCTGATCTTATGGCGCGACGCAGCGCGTTGAAGGACAATCTGCTCGACCAGACTAAAGGCTATCTGGACGGCGTGGCAAAGGCGGCGTCCTAAGCCATCAGATCAACATAGGCCGCCTTCAGAACCTTAGCGGCATCATCCGGAGCGATGCTCAGCAAAAGCCCGCGGCCACCCGCATTTATATAAATCTTATCAAAGAGTTGTGCGGTTTCATCAATGGCGGTGGGGCTGATCCTGCGCTGGCCAAAGGGCGATATGCCGCCAACCTTATAGCCGGTCAGGCGCTCGGCATCCGCCACCTTCATCATGCGCGCCGACTTGCCGCCAAAAGTGGCCGCCAGCTTTTTCATGCTGACCTCACCATCACTGGGCACCACGACGCAAACGGGTTTGTTGTCCACCTCAGCCATCAGGGTTTTGAAAGTCTGAGCGGCATCAATCCCTAAGGCTTCGGCAGCCTGTAAGCCAATGCGCGCCGCTTCGGGATCATAATCATAGGGGTGAAGCTGGTGCGCAACCGACAGCCGGCTGAGCATAGAGGTGGCAGGTGTAGTTTTCGACATGATACTTATCTGACGTTTGGGCTTATGGCTTAACAGAACCTTATATCTATTATGGTATTCGCAGGGTATGAAATGCTTATCTTTTGTTTTTGCAATGTTTTTTTTCGCCGCTCAGGCGCAGGCTGCCGACCTGACCGTGAAGGTCAATGATACGGCCGGTGTGCCAGTGCCCTATGCCGTGGTGGCCTGGATGCCCAAAAACGGTGCCGATATACCGGCGAGCTTAAAAAAGCAAAGCTATGTGATGGCGCAAAAAAGCGTGCAGTTTACACCCTATGTTCTGGCTGTGCCTGTCGGGGCCACTGTTAATTTCCCGAATATGGATCGCGTCAATCACCACGTCTATTCCTTTTCGCCCGCCCAGCCTTTCCAGTTTCCGCTGTATGGCAAGGGTAAAACCCATGTCCAGACCTTTGAGCGGGCCGGGACTGTGGCGCTGGGCTGCAATATTCATGATTCCATGAGCGCCTATATTCGCGTGGTGGCAACGCCATGGTTTGCAACGACCGATGCGACTGGCAAGGTTGTGCTGACAGGTGTTCCCGAAGGGGCAGGCACGCTGTCTGTCTGGCATCCGGCTCAGGACGCACCTGAGCGCCAGACGGTTCGTAATTTTTCCATGGGCAAGGGCGCCATGACGCAGACCTTTGGCATTAAGGTCAATCGCGCGGCCATGCCGGCGGGTCGAAGCTGAGTTAAAGACGGGTTATGGTTTTCAAACGCCTCAGCACAAAGCTATCGGTCATGTTCGGCGGGCTGTTTGCCATGGCCCTGCTGATGATCGCGCTGGCCTGTTATATGGCGGTTGTGTCCTATGCGCGCGCATCGGTGCAAAAAGAATTGCAGGCCTCGGCCAGTGTGTTCCAACGCATCTGGACCTTGCAGTCTGATTCCCTGAAAACGAACGCCACCTTATTGTCACGGGATTTTGGGTTTAAATCGGCTCTGGCCACGCATGACAGCCTGACGGTGGAATCGGCTTTTGAAAATTTACAAAGCCGTCTGGATGCGGAAATCGGCCTGATTATCGGGCCGGACGGTCATCCTGTTGTCGGCGAGAGCGGGCAACTGGGCCAAAGTCTCGCGGCGGCCTTGCAGGATCGTCATGTGTATGGCGCAGATGCCAGCGCGCTCACCGGCATTATTTCTGTCAACAGCCGTCCGTATCAGGCCGTGGCGGCCCCCGTTATGGCGCCCGATCGTCTCGGCTGGGTCGTTTTTGCGCAGCATTTGGGGGATGATGAGCTGAAGGCCCTGCAAGGCCTGTCCTCTATTCAGATTAAGGCTACTGTGCTGACCCAGACAAAGGGCGGGCTGTGGCTGGGGCCAAGCGGCCAGACCAAGGATTACAAATCGACGGCCTTAAGTTTTCTGATTGACCAAAGCCTGCAAACCCGTGCTGCCAGTATGATCGGCAGCCGTCATGGCACCATGATTGCCGTGGCCACCTTGCTGCCGACCATTGATCCGGGGCAAAAAAGCGTTTTGTTGCTGAGCTATCCCCTGAAATCAGCGCTCAAGGCCTATCAGCCCCTTCTCAGTGTTTTGCTGACCATCAGTGTGCTGGGCCTGTTGTGCGTTATTCTGGCCAGCCTGTACCTGGCACGCAGCCTGACGCGTCCCATTCTGATGCTGAAAGACGCCGCCTTTGCTTTACGTGATGGACGCTCCGGTCAGGTTGAAATCACCACTCAGGATGAAATGGCCGATCTGGCGCTGGCTTTTAATGACATGGCCACCTCCATCGAGGAACGTGAGCGTGACATTACTCGTTTGGCCAAAAGCGATCTGGCTACGGGTCTGCCCAATCGTTCCGCCTTCGGGGATCACATCACTCAGGTTCGCGAAGGGGGTATTGAGCGGGGTCTGGTCGTCATCTGTATCGGTATTGATCGCTATGCGCATATCCGGGCCGTGTGGGGCGTGGCCTATGCGCATACGCTTATGGAGCGGCTGCAGGATATTCTGGCGCGCATCTTTACCAGGGCCTATCTGGCGCGTTTATCGTCCGATACGCTGGGACTGTGTCTGGATCCCTGCGAGGCCGAACAGGCCCTGCCGCTGGCGCAGGCCATTGCTGCGCGTCTCGATAAGCGGATCCGCGTGACGGATGACCAAAGTCTCGATGTCATGGTCAGCCTTGGGGTTTATCATGTGCCCAATGCCCGGCCGACAGCCGATGAAATGATTGAGCGCGCTCTGATTGCGCTGGATCAGGCGCGGGTGTCCAAGAGCCGTGTGGCCCTGTTTGATCCGCGCATCTATTCTGAACTGGCCGACACCTTGCTGCTCACCGATCAGCTTTATGCCGCCCTGCAAAGCAAGGCGCTGGAGGTCTGGTATCAGCCCAAATACAGTTATCGCGATGGCAAAATCACCTCGGTTGAGGCACTGGTGCGCTGGAACCATCCGGAGCGCGGCTTTGTCTCACCGCAACGTTTTGTGGGCATCGCCGAAGAAACCGGTGCCATTCGTGATCTGACATTACAGGTTTTATCCGCCTGTCTGGCTGATCAGGCGCGTCTGAAATCGGCCGGGTTCGATATCGATATCAGCATTAACTATTCCGGCCGCCTGCTTTCAGATGAGGACTTTAACGCCCGAACCCTCAATATGTGCGCCACGGCAGTGGGGCAGATATGCCTCGAAATCAC
>JBAWDM010000042.1:0-2395 GCA_049590735.1 Asticcacaulis sp.
GGTAGGCGGGGGAGGAAAGGTAGGCGGGGGAGGAAAGCCAGGGTGGGGAAGGGAGGATAAAAACTGAAAAGTTTGCGTAAACTGGCTGGCGGTCTTAGCGTCAAACTCTAATTTAATGCGAACTCGCATTTAAATAGGGGATCTATGTCATTTTGTAAACATAATTTTATGCGAAATCGCAAATAAATATGTTAGACTATGTGTCAAGGCAAAAAAGGCCGCGCAATTTGGGCTGGTCATCACTACATAAGACGACTAATCTGCCGCTTAACAAAAAAGTGGCAGTTGTCAGTTTTTGGTTTCAAGTCTGGTCAGGAGTTGCGTATCGCTATGGATGATCTGAAGACATTGGATATATCTCCTTCCGTTTGCGGCGGTCAGGGGATTGATGTCGCTGCCTGTGAAAGCGCGGCACGTAAGCGTGGCCGCCCCCGTGCCTTTGATCCGGAGGTGGTGCTGGAAACCGTACTGGAAGTGTTCTGGATGCGCGGATTTGCGGCGACCTCTCTGGATGATCTGGCGGCCGCCACAGGCGTGAGCCGCCCCAGCCTGGCGGCCACTTTTGGGGACAAAGAAGCCTTGTATCTCAAGGCGATGGCGCGTTATCGCGAATTCATCAACGACAAGCTTGATGTGGTTCTGACCTGTGACGGCAGTGGCAATGACACAATCGGCAATATCATCAATCGCTATTTCGACATCATGATCGCGTCCTATACCGGCGAAACCGATGACTGTCTGGGATGCGCCTTCATGTGTACGGCGCTGAATGAAGCCCCGCGCCACGAATCCATCATGAGCGTGCTGCAAAGCACGATTGAAGAGTTTGATGCGCGCTTTGAAACCTTTTTTGAGCGGGTGCAGACCTTTGGTCATATTGGCGCCAATCAGGACCCCAAGGTTTTGGCGCAGATGATCACCAGCCTGACCTCCAGTCTGGCTGTGCGGGCGCGTGCCGGTGCGGATCGTGCGGACCTGCAAAAGATTGTGGCCTCCACCACGGCCTTTTTATTCCCCTGAGGCTTTGACAGGCACCCTATTTGGGTGTCTCAATGCGTCCCGGATATTCATAAAGGCAAAAGCATTGGCCGCGTCGCATCTTAGTCCTGCTGAGATTAAAAAACTGCCGGAAATATTACCGTTGTGGCGTCTGGACGATGCCGCAAAAATGATTGCTCGCGATTTTAAGTTTGCCGATTTCAAAGCGGCATTTGCCTTTATGACTAAGGTGGCCACTGAGGCCGACAGGCGGGATCACCATCCTGACTGGACGAATGTGTATAACCGCGTGACGATACGGCTGACGACCCATGATGCCGGCGGATTAACGCAAAAAGATTTAGACTTGGCGGATTTTATCGATAAGGTATGTGAGTTGTCCTGATCTACTCACACATTTAATTTTTATTTTTCTGCCCGTAG
Source organism: Asticcacaulis sp. (assembly GCA_049590735.1). Taxonomy (GTDB): domain Bacteria; phylum Pseudomonadota; class Alphaproteobacteria; order Caulobacterales; family Caulobacteraceae; genus Asticcacaulis. The sequence goes on from JBAWDM010000042.1 coordinate 1,423, forward strand.
TGCTGATGACATAAAGGCTTGTGATCCCATGCACTTATGGCGAAGGCAGGCGCATTCCAGATTAAGACTAACGGAGTTTCCATGCTCGAAAAGAAAAACACCATTCTGATTGTTGATGACGAAGAAGAAATCCGCAAAATGTTGAGCATTTTTCTCGACGCCGCCGATTTCAAGGTGTGTGAATGTGAAAGCGGCAAACAGGCCCTGCGCATGAGCGCCTCGGTGCGGCCTGACCTGATTTTGCTGGATCTCGGTCTGCCGGATATTGACGGCAAGGAAGTCATCATCAAGATTCGGGAATGGTCCAATGTGCCGATCGTGGTGCTGACAGCACGCTCCGATGACAGCGAAGCGGCGGCGGCCCTTAATATTGGTGCAGACGATTATGTCACCAAGCCGTTTTCAGCCGAAGTTCTGCTGGCGCGCATCAATGCCAATCTGCGCAAGTCCGCCGTCAAAGAGGTCGGCGATCCGGAGATTGTACACGGCCCGATCCGCATGGATCTGGTGCGCCACGAAGTCTTTATCGGTGGGGATCGCATTGCCTTCACGCCTAAGGAATATGACTTGTTGCGCTTCTTTCTGGTCAATCGCGGCCGCATGCTGACCCATAAGCAGATACTGAAAGAGGTTTGGGGGCCGGCGCATCTGGATGATACCCAATATCTGCGCGTCTATATCGGTCAGGTGCGCGATAAGCTTGAGGCCAGAGAAGGTTTAGGCAAGTCCATCGTGTCTGAATCCGGCATTGGTTACCGGATGGATATGGTCGAATAGACCGTTTTTTTACCAAGATACCGGGCGGGTGAGGCTTCACCCGCCTTTTTTATTGGCGCAAACAGGCTTATAAATTTCTTATCTATTATTCCTCAGATGACTTTGTATATTTATGCATAACTGAATTATCCTGAATACAGTCTTCAGGCCATTAACATGTGTTAGGTCTGAAATTTAGGAGATCGACATGTTAAAC
>JBAWDM010000043.1:0-7734 GCA_049590735.1 Asticcacaulis sp.
TGTTAGTGGCGGCGGAAGCTTCGGGCGATATGCTGGGGGCAGGCCTGATTGCGCAATTGCGGGCGCAGGCGCCTGAGGCCCATCTGAATTTCTGTGGTGTCGGTGGCAGCCGGATGGCGGAAATGGGCGTCAAAAGCCCGTTTGATATTTCTGAACTGTCTATTCTGGGGCTTCTCGAGGGGCTGAAGGCCTATGGCCGCGTGATGAAACGCGTGCGCGAAACTGTGGCCTATGCGCAAAAGATGCAGCCGGACGCCGTGGTTTTGATTGATTCCTGGGGCTTTACGTTACGGGTTGCCAAAGCCATCCGAAAGGTTATGCCGCACGTTAAGCTGATTAAATATGTCGGCCCGCAGGTCTGGGCGATGCGACCGGGGCGGGCGAAGACGCTGGCGCAGGCCGTCGACATGCTGCTGGCCCTGCATCCCATGGACGCCCCTTATTTTGAACGCGAAGGCCTGCCGACGGTCGTGGTGGGCAATCCGGCGCTGAATGTGGATTTCAGCCGCGCTGACCCTGAGGGCTTACGGAAAGGTTTTGGGCTGAAACCCTCGGATCAGATGTTGCTGGTTCTGCCCGGATCGCGGCCGTCGGAAATCAAACGGCTGATGCCGGTCTTCAGAGACGTCATGACGCGATTGCATCAGGCGCGACCCGAACTGGTCATGGTCATGCCCGTCGCCGGGACAGTGCGCGCCGCCGTTCAGCAAGCCATACAGGGCTTGCTTTTTGATTTGAAAGTGATCGACAACGAAGACGATAAATATTCGGCCATGCAGGCGGCCGATCTGGCTTTGGCCTGTTCGGGCACAGTGTCCACTGAGTTGGCGCTGGCAGGCTGTCCCATGGTGATTGCCTATAAGGTGGAGCCTTTGACGGCCTGGATATTCAAACATGTGGCGACGATTGCGCATGTGACCCTGTTCAATATCATGGCGCAAAAGGCCATTGCGCCGGAATATATACAGGATGACTGCACGCCGGATAATTTGCTGAGAGCCCTCGAAGTGCGTCTGGACAATCCGGTCTTGCGCCATCAGCAAATAGCCGATCAGTTCGCGGCCCTCGATATTATGGGGCGTGGTCAGACAGCGCCAGCGGCCAAGGCGGCAGAGGCCGTGCTGCAATTTCTGGACATACAGACGTAAAAAAGCCCGCTGTGAGCCATCACAGCGGGCGTTTTTATGAGACTTAATCTTAGCCGCGTTGCGACACGGGGGTATAGCTGCGTTGAGTGGCACCCGTATAGAGCTGACGCGGGCGGCCGATCTTCTGCGACGGATCCTCGATCATTTCTTTCCATTGCGCAATCCATCCGACCGTGCGCGCCAGGGCGAACAGGACGGTGAACATGGTGGTCGGGAAGCCCATGGCCGACAGGGTAATGCCGGAATAGAAGTCGACATTTGGGAACAGCTTGCGTTCGATGAAATATTCATCATTCAGCGCAATCCGCTCAAGCTCTTTGGCGACCTGGAAGAGCGGATCATTCGGATCACCCACGGCTTCGAGCACCTCATCGGCCGATTGCTTCATGACGGTGGCGCGTGGATCATAGTTTTTATACACGCGGTGGCCAAAGCCCATCAGCTTATATTTACGAGCTTTTACACCTTCGATAAATTCAGGGATACGCTCAGGTGTGCCGATTTCCTTTAGCATGTTAAGCGCCTCTTCGTTGGCGCCGCCGTGAGACGGCCCCCACAGGCAGGCAATGCCGGCCGCGATACAGGCAAACGGATTGGCACCGGATGACCCGGCCAGACGCACTGTCGAGGTCGAAGCGTTTTGCTCATGGTCGGCATGCAGGATGAAGATGCGATCCATGGCACGGGCCAGAACGGGATTAACCTCATACTCTTCGGCCGGCACAGCAAAGCACATGCGCAGGAAGTTTTCCGAATAGCTTAGCTTGTTGAGCGGATGCACAAAGGGCTGGCCCATCGAATATTTAAAAGCACGCGCCGCAATGGTCGGCATTTTGGCAATCAGGCGGTGCGCCGAAATTTCGCGCTGACGCAGATCGTGAATATCCAGACTGTCATGATAAAAGGCCGACAAAGCTCCGACAGCCCCCGTCAGAATGGCCATGGGGTGCGCATCGCGACGGAAACCGGAGAAGAAACGGTCGAACTGCTCATGCAGCATGGTATGGCGGGTAATGGTGGTTTCAAAGGCTTCGAACTCGGCGGCCTTAGGCAATTCACCATGCAGCAAAAGATAACAGGTTTCGAGGAAGCTTGAATTTTCTGCCAGTTCTCCGATCGGATAGCCGCGATGCAACAACACACCTGCGTCCCCGTCAATATAGGTGATCTTGCTTTCGCAGGAGGCCGTGGAGGTAAAGCCGGGATCGTAGGTAAAGGCACCGGTTTCACCGTACAGCTTACGGATATCCATCACATCCGGGCCAAGCGTGCCTTTGAGCACAGGCAGGTCAACGGCCTTGCCGTCCAGAGTGACATTAGCAGAATTTTGGTTTTGGCTCATATTACGCGACCCTCAGATCAGTTTGTGTGCGGCGCAACTAAAATAGCGTCGTGCCTGCTATATAAACTGTAACATTAAATGAAAAGACCCCCCTTAAGGCGGATCAGGCTTTCTTCGGCTCCCAAAGCGACAAAAAGGCGTGAAATGTCGGGTGCCGCATGCCCGCCTGACAGGATTCCGCGTAGAACAGGGCCGAGTTTTCCAAAGCTAATGCCTTCATTTTCAACGAATTTTTTTAATTGTCCGTCAATATATTCCGGCGTCCACATCTCCCAGCTTAACACGTTTTCGTGAAGTCGCTTAAGTCGGGAAAGAGTTTCTTCATTCAGCAGGTTTTTTGTCTTGTCATCAAGGGTATGCGGCCCTTTTACAACGGCAAACTGTACCGCCTGCGCCAGTTGCACGAGGGTTTGAGCCCGTTCTTTGACCAGAGGGATGGTGCGTAACAGCACCTCATGCGTATCCGGTGCCTGCGTAAAACCTTCGGCCGTCAGTTCGGCCATAACCAGATCGGCCAGACGGGCATTCTCCGCCTGACGGATCCAGTGGGCATTGACCGACCCCAGCTTGGCGAAGTCGAGACGGGCCGGGGCCTTATTGATTCCGGCCAGATCAAACCAGTCAATCGCTTGCGCGTCATCAAAGATTTCATCATCGCCGTGTGACCAGCCCAGTCGCGCCAGATAATTACGCATGGCTTCGGGCAGATAGCCCAGCCCCTGATAATCCCCAACGGCCTGTGCACCGTGGCGCTTACTGAGTTTGGCGCCATCAGGACCGTGAATAAGCGGTATATGCGCAAAGACCGGCACATCCCAGTCCATGGCCTGATAGATCAGGCTTTGGCGGGCGGCATTATTCAGATGATCGTCACCCCGGATGACATGGGTGACGCCCATATCGTGATCGTCCACCACCACGGCCAGATTATAGGTCGGATTGCCATCAGACCGGAGCAGGATGAGATCATCAAGATCTTTGGTGTTGAAGCGGACATCGCCCTGCACGGCATCATGGATGACAAGCGGCGCATCCAGAGGCCCTTTGAACCGTATGACATGGGGCTGGCTTAGTTCGGCCGCGGTAGGCGTTTTGTCGCGCCATGGTGAGCGCAGGGCGTGTCCGGCGGTGCGCGCGTCTTCACGGGCCTGTTCGGTTTCCTCAGGCGTCATGAAACAGGCATAGGCCTTTCCTTTGGCCAGTAATTCGGCCACGCAGACCTTATGACGATCCACGCGTGCATGTTGAAACACGACTTCGCCGTCCGCCTTAAGGCCCAGCCAGTCCAGACCTTCGAAAATGGCGTCAACCGCCGGTTGGGTCGAGCGTTCGCGGTCGGTGTCTTCGATGCGGATCAGGAATTTTCCGCCCGTATGGCGGGCATACAGCCAGTTAAACAAGGCTGTGCGGGCCCCGCCAATATGCAAATAACCTGTGGGTGAGGGGGCAAAACGTGTCACAACGGTGGCTGAGGGGACTTGCGGATTGGATGCGGTCATGATCAGTAAACAGTCTTAGGGAAAAAGGGGTGAGGGTCTTATAACTCTCTTTGCAGCGAACCCAAGCGGTTTTGTCCTGAATGATAGGGTTTTGGGGGTTAAGCCTGATGCAGGTGCGTTCGGCCATTTTGTTTTTTAAAAACAAAGTCGACGACTTTTGGAGCCTGCAGGCCGGACGTTTATTCTTATGGTTGCCTGTGGCCTTTGGGGGCGGGGCGGCGCTTTATTTGGCGCTGCCTTTTGAGCCCTCATGGCTGTGGATCGGTTTACCGGCCCTGATTATATTATCGTTCGTGGTGATGCTGCGGCATTTCGGCATCAGCGGATACCCTCAGACTGTTTGCATTTTGCTGGCCGCCTTTGCCATGGGAGGCATGATCTGCAAGCTGCGGGCGGAGCATGTGCGCGCGCCGGTTTTAAGTTCAGATGAAAATCAATATAGTGTGCAGGCCTTTGTCGTGGATATTGTCTCAGCCAGTCAGGATCAGCCACGCCTGCTGTTGGCGCCCATCTCCATTCGGGGGCTCAGCCCGCATGCCACGCCGCTAAGATTACGTGTGACGGTGAAGCCGGGTGTTATTGAGGCCGCAGGTCTTAAGCCGGGGGATGCCATCAGCGTCTTTGCCATACTGAACCCGCCGCCGCCGCCCAACATGCCCGGCGGCTATGATTTTGCCAGGGGCGCCTATTTTCAGGGCCTGGGCGGGGTTGGCATGGTGCCGGGAAAACTGAGGTTTATTGACGCGCAGCCCTCAGGCTGGCGGTTAAAGGCCATTTTAAAGCTCAATCGGCTGCGCTGGGCGATTACCGAAAAGCTGGTGACGGTTATGTCCCCGGAATTTAAAAATGGCCCGGCCATTGGCGGGTTTGCGGCGGCTTTGGTCACCGGGCATCAAAACTTTATTCCCCAGAGCCTGATTCAGGATATGCGCGACTCCGGTCTGGCGCATATTTTGTCGATTTCCGGCGTGCATATGGCCATTGTCGGCGGCTTTATCTTCTTTTTCCTGCGGGCTGTTATGGCGGGCATGCCTTGGCTGGCCTTACGGGTGCCGGTCAAAAAATGGGCGGCGGGACTGAGTATTATATGTATCCTGCTGTATCTGGCCATTTCCGGCGCACCGGCACCGGCAGTGAGATCGGCCGTTGTGGCTTGTGTGGCTTTTGGAGCGATATTGCTTGACAGGCGTGCCCTGAGCCTGCGGGCGCTGGCCATTGCCGCTCTGGTGGTGATCTGCCTGACGCCGGAGGCGGTTATCCAGCCCGGATTTCAGATGTCATTCAGTGCGACGGCAGCACTTCTGGCGCTGGCGGAGACGATGAAACCGAGGGTGCGTGAGATCAGCGTGCCGGTATGGGTCAGGGCCATTCAATCCGTCTGGCACGGGGTATGGCTGTTCTTGATGGCGTCAGCCGTGGCGACGGCGGCCACCACGCCCTTTGCCATTGCCTATTTCAATCGTTTTTCGGTGTATGGCCTGTTGTCAAATCTGTTTGAATCCCCCGTGACGGCCTTTGTGGTCATGCCGTGTCTGGCCTTGGGGACAGTCTTTGCTGCGACACCTTTGGGGTGGCTGTTTTTACGTATTGCGGGTGGCGGTTTATGGGTCATAGAACGCATTGCCGCCCTGACATCCGATCTGCCCTATGCGGTAATAAACTGGCCGAGCGCCCCCAATTTTGTGCTGGCCATTTCATTTCTGGGTTTGTTATGGGTGTGTCTGGTACGCGGCAGGATGCGGTGGGCGGGGCTGATTGCGGCCTGTGCTATTTTGTGGTGGCCGCGTGTACCGGCACCGGATATCTGGGTCGATTCCGAAGGCGGCAATGCGGCTATTCGCACACCGGATGGGGCCTATGTCTTGCGCTCAAAGGTCAGGCAATATGGCTATGTCCAATGGACGCAGCATTACGGCTTAACGCCACAGGATGAAGGCATCCGTGATGCCTATTACGCCTGCAAGGGTTATGGCTGCGTGCCGAAAGGGGATAGCCCCGTAAAGATCGGTTTCTGGTTCAGCAATAAGCCGCCAAAGGCAGAGCGCCTGAATGAGCTGTGCCAGACCAGCGAACTGCTTATTCTGCGTAATCCGGTCGGGGACTGGCCAGAGGCCTGTTCCGGTGTCAATCACATCAGCGCAGGCGATTTCCGGCGTCTCGGAGCCCTTGAACTGACCCGGATCAAGCCGGACGGGCAAAAGGCAGGCAAGCAAAAAGCAGGCTGGCAAATCAAGGCCGCTCAGCCCTTACGGGGGCACCGCTACTGGACACGCCCGTCCGCCGCCGAGGGCAGCGATACGGGATATGCCAATTAGACCCGGTTAGTGATATTTGCGCATAAGGCCGACCAGACGGCCCTGAATCTTCACCTGACCATCGCTATAGATCTGGGTCTTGTGCAAGGGGTTGGCAGCCTCAAGGGCGATAGAGCCGCCTTTTTTACGCAGGCGTTTCAAAGTCGCGGTTTCATCATCGACCAGTGCCACAATGATTTCACCCGTTTGCGCCGTGTCGGTTTTGCGGATGACGACAAAATCTCCATCCAGAATACCGGCATTGATCATCGAATCGCCGTCAATTTCGAGAATATAGTGCTCACCCGCCCCCAGCATGGATTCCGGTACGCGGATGCGGTCACGCTCATAGCCCATGGCCTCGATCGGCATGCCGGCAGCAATCTTGCCCAAAAGTGGCAGATCGCGTGTATCTTCGTTAGCCGGTTGCGCCGCGGCCTGTGCGGGCTTAGCGCCTTCAACCACCTGCGGCACAAAGGCCTGACGGCCGCGCGGCGGGGCTGAGGCTGTTGCCTGATCCGGCAGTTTGATGACCTCAAGCGCGCGGGCGCGATGCGCGAGGCGGCGAATAAAACCACGTTCTTCGAGGGCGGTAATGAGCCTGTGAATGCCTGATTTGGAGGCCAGATCGAGCGCTTCTTTCATTTCATCGAACGAAGGCGAGACACCGCTTTCTTTGATGCGTTCATGAATGAACATCAGCAATTCGCGTTGTTTGGTCGTCAGCATAGCAAACCCTCAAGCATTGCTTGTCGCGCATAGTGCGTGAACAAGTCATGAACCTATGCTCAATGTTCTATATGTGTTCTTGTTAATGTCAAGCTAACGACAATAGTTTTTTTGCCGCCCCGGTCACATCGCCTTGCCGCATCAGGCTTTCGCCCACCAGCATGGCAGTCGCGCCCGTCCGGGACATACGCGTAACATCCTCTGGCGTAAAAATACCGCTTTCGGTGACCAGAATATGGTCCGGTGATACACGGCCTGACAGGTCTTCGGTCACGGCCAGATCAACGTGAAAATCCCTTAAGTTACGATTGTTTATGCCTATCAGCTTAGACGGCAATTTAAGGGCGCGATCCATTTCATCGCCATTATGAACCTCAACCAAAGCGTCCATGCCATAGTGGTGCGCGCCGGCGATCAGATCCGCCGCCAAGCCCTCATCAATCATGGCCATGATGACCAGAATGGCGTCTGCGCCCAGACTGCGTGATTCGGCGACCTGCCAGGTATCGACCAGAAATTCCTTGCGGATACAGGGCAGGGAGACGGCGGATCGGGCCGCCATAAAATGTGATTCGTGACCCATAAAACCGGGATTATCCGTCAGAATCGACAGGCAGGATGCCCCGCCGGCCTCATAGGCCAGAGCCAGTTGCGCCGGATCGAAATCGTCGCGAATAAGCCCTTTGGACGGGCTGGCCTTCTTGATTTCAGCAATCAAAGAC
>JBAWDM010000044.1:0-2148 GCA_049590735.1 Asticcacaulis sp.
GCGTTGAGCGCGGTATCGTTAAGGTCGGCGAAGAAGTCGAAATCGTCGGCATCCGTCCGGTTCAAAAGACGACCTGCACGGGCGTTGAAATGTTCCGCAAGCTGCTCGACCAAGGTCAGGCCGGTGACAATGTCGGCGTTCTGCTGCGTGGCACCAAGCGCGAAGACGTTGAGCGCGGTCAGGTTCTCTGCAAGCCCGGCTCGATCACGCCGCACACCAAGTTTGTCGCTGAGGCCTATATCCTGACGAAAGAAGAAGGCGGTCGCCACACCCCGTTCTTCACCAATTATCGTCCGCAATTCTACTTCCGCACGACTGATGTGACGGGCATCATCCACCTGCGCGAAGGCGTGGAAATGATCATGCCTGGCGATAATGCCGAGCTGGACGTTGAGCTGATCACCCCGATCGCCATGGAAGAGAAGCTCCGCTTCGCTATCCGTGAAGGTGGCCGTACCGTCGGCGCCGGCGTTGTGGCAAAGATCGTCGAATAGTCAGTAAGGTCGTGGGGGCACAGACCCCACACCCCAAAACATGACAAAGCTAAAAGAAACCCCGCCGGTGAAAACCAGCGGGGTTTTTTGTGGCATAAACGTCAAAACAAAAGCGATTAGTTCTCCTGCTTGTCCTCACGCAAAATGCCTTCGAGTTCTTCACGGGACAGTCTGGCAAAGTTAATCATGTCGGGCTCGCTTTCAAAAAATTCAAAGGACCGCCGCAGGGTCTCAACATCATGGGCCAGAAAGGTTTTCGCCTTACGTTCAATCTCAGCCTTGTTATAACCCAGCGCGATCATGGCTTCGCGCGCCAAAGCCAGAGACGCATCGAGGGTTTCACGATGATAATGATCCACCCCCGCCTTATGCAATTCATAGGCATGGCGGCGATTTCGCGCGCGCGAAAACACCTTCAAACGCGGAAAGTGCAGCTTACTCATCTTGACGATTTCAACGGCCGCATCGGCATCATCCACGGCTACAATCAACATCCGCGCCTCTGCCGCGCCTGCGCTGCGTAACAGATCCAGCCGTGTTGCATCCCCGAAATAGCCCTTAGAGCCAAATTTACGCAGCAGTTCGACCTGATCCGGATTCTTTTCCAGAACCGTCACCTTGAGGCCCTGAGACAGCATAAAGCGTCCGACAATCTGTCCGACGCGGCCAAAGCCAGCAATAATCACCGGATTATGTTCATTGATCTCGTCATAGCTACGTTCAGGCAACTGGCTGACAAAGCGGGGCATGATATATTTGCTGGAGATCACAATCAGGATCGGCGTCACCGCAATGGAGATGGCCACCAACAGGGTCAGAAACTTTTGCACCTCCGGCTCGATAATTCTTGATCCGCCGATAAGCTGCAGAAGCACAAAGGCAAATTCCCCCCCCTGAGACAGGCCAAAGGCCAGCCCCATGGCCGGTGCCGTATCCAGCTTGAAAACACGCCCTAAGCCAAACAGGATAAACCCTTTCAGGCACATGACCGCCACTACGGCCCCGATCAGCCCCACCGGATGCTGCCACAGCACGGTAAAATCCATACTCATGCCCACAGAGATAAAGAACAGGCCGAGCAGTAACCCCTTAAACGGTTCAATATCGGTTTCAATGGTGCGGCGGTATTCCGAATTGGCCAGCACCACACCGGCAATAAAGGCCCCAAGCGCCGGTGACACGCCTACCATCTCCATCAGTATGGTCACACCAATAACCAGTGCCAGAGAGGCCGCCGTAAACACTTCACGCAGGTTCGCTCTGGCGATTGCCTGAAAGACATGGCGCGACAGATAATGCCCGCACAGGATCACCAGAGCGATCACGCCAATGACCGCTAAGGGCTGAAGCCACGCGGGCCAGTTAGCAATTAAGCTCACCTCATCCGCATGCACAGCCACGCCGGACAGATTCAGCGTGGTGACCAGGACCGGAATGATAATCAGAATAGGAATGACGGCGATATCCTGAAACAACAGGATGGCAAACGAGGTTTCCCCCGTCACCGTATGGGTCAGGTTTTTCTCAGTTAGCATCTGCATAACCAAGGCCGTGGATGACAGCGCCAAAGCCATGCCGACAGCCAGAGAGGCCTGCCAGCTATAGCCCAGCCATATGCCAACCCCCATCAGCACCAGTGCGGACACCGTTACCT
>JBAWDM010000045.1:0-17353 GCA_049590735.1 Asticcacaulis sp.
GATCAGTATAGAGAGATATCCATCATGTCTTCACTTGCCGCCTCTCATGATCACGATGCCGGACACGGCGACGATCACGATCACAAACCCGGCTTTTTTGCCCGTTGGGTTTTTACGACCAATCACAAAGACATCGGCACGCTCTATCTGCTGTTTGCTATTTTCGCAGGCCTTGTCGGCGGTGCCTTTTCGGGACTGATCCGCTGGGAACTCTATGAGCCCGGTCTGCAGGTCTTTGCGCACGGCTCGATGCTGGATGCCATGGGCGTTTTCGACCTGAGCAATCCGGACAATGCAAAACACGCCTATAATTCCGTTGTGACGGCTCACGCGGTTATCATGATCTTCTTTGTGGTCATGCCGGCCATGATTGGTGGCTTTGGTAACTGGTTTGTGCCCATCATGATCGGCTCGCCCGACATGGCCTTTCCGCGCCTTAACAATATTTCCTTCTGGCTGCTGATCGCCTCGTGGACACTTTTGTGTATCTCGATCTTCACACCCTCAGGTCCCGGTGAGGGCCAGCACGGCTTTGCCGGTGGCTGGACCATGTATCCGCCCATGTCGACCCACGTAGGCTCGCCTGGTCCGGCCATGGATCTGGTTATCCTGTCCTTCCACCTGGCCGGTGCGTCTTCCATTCTGGGCGCCATCAACTTTATCACCACCATTTTCAACATGCGCGCTCCGGGCATGACCCTGCACCGCATGCCGTTGTTTGCGTGGTCGGTTCTGGTCACCGCCTTCCTGCTTTTGCTGTCGCTGCCGGTTCTGGCGGGTGCCATCACCATGCTGCTCACCGATCGTAATTTTGGCACCTCCTTCTTTGATCCAAATGGCGGCGGCGATCCGGTCATGTACCAGCATCTGTTCTGGTTCTTCGGTCACCCCGAAGTGTACATCCTCATCCTGCCGGGCTTTGGTATCATTTCGCACATTGTGTCGACCTTCTCAAAGAAGCCGATCTTTGGTTATCTGGCTATGGCCTATGCCATGGTAGCCATTGGGTTTGTTGGCTTTGTTGTGTGGGCGCACCACATGTATACGGTTGGCCTGTCGTTCGATCTGCGCGCCTATTTTGTTCTGGCCACCATGGTTATTGCGGTGCCGACCGGCGTTAAGGTGTTTTCGTGGATTGCGACCATGTGGGGTGGTTCGATTGAGTTCCGCACACCTATGCTTTGGGCCATGGGCTTCATCTTCCTGTTTACGGTCGGCGGCGTCACCGGTGTCGTGCTTTCCAATGCGGCGGTCGATTATTCGCTTCAGGATACCTATTATGTGGTGGCACACTTCCACTATGTGCTGTCTCTGGGCGCCATCTTCTCAATCTTTGCCGGTTTCTATTACTGGTTCGAGAAAATGTTCGGCGTTAAGTACAATGAATGGCTGGGCAATGCACACTTCTGGGTAATGTTCATCGGCGTGAATCTGATCTTCTTCCCGCAGCACTTCCTGGGCCTGCAGGGCATGCCGCGCCGCTATGTCGATTATCCCGAAGGCTTCGCCTATTGGAATAAAATATCGTCGATTGGCTATGCCATCACCGGTATCGGCGTCATCATCTTCCTGATCATGTGTGCCGAAGCCGCCATCCGCCGTCGTAAGGGCGTGGCTAACCCCTGGGGTGAAGGCGCCACTACGCTGGAATGGACCCTGTCTTCGCCACCGCCTTATCACCAGTTCTCTGAACTGCCGGTGATCGAGGATGAGGCAGACCATCACTAAGCCCCTTGGGGTGAGCGGCCGGTCTGCTTTAAATAAGCGACCGGTTGCTCATTGGCCCCTAGAGGTTTAAGTAGCTAATGATAAAATCCGGGGGTGAAGGTTTGAACGATCTTCACTCCCTTTCTTCATGTACAGATGAGCAAATAATCTTGAGTGCCGATTCTCCCAAAAAAGCGAAACAGACGACACCGGCTTTGACGCGTGCGCAACTGGCGGCCAACCTTCAGGCTGCCTATGCGTCGAAAGCCATGCATGGCACGCCGCGTGATTATTTTCAGCTTCTGAAGCCGCGCGTCATGTCTTTGGTGGTGTTTACAGGGCTGACGGGACTGATTATTGCCAATGGTAATATGAGGCCTTTGCTGGCTGCGGTGGCTGTTTTCTGTATAGCGATCGGGGCGGGGGCTGCGGGTGCGCTTAACATGGCCATAGAAGGCGAGACCGACGCTCTGATGCGCCGGACACGGCTGCGGCCTGTGGCGGCAGGCCGTGTGACTAAAAACGATGCCATGGCCTTTGGCGGCGTGCTGGCCTTTTTGTCGGTGGCGCTGATGTGGCTGGCTTTTCCGAACGGACTGGCTGCCGGTTTGCTGGCGCTGACCATTGTCTATTATGTCGGGCTTTATACCCTGATCCTTAAACGCCGCACGCCGCAGAATATCGTCATTGGCGGGGCGGCCGGGGCATTCCCTCCCGTGATCGGCTGGGCTGCCGCTACGGGGCATGCGCCGGTTGAAGCTTGGATATTATTTGCCATCATCTTTTTGTGGACGCCACCGCATAGCTGGGCTCTGGCGCTATATACAACCGAAGATTACGCCAATGCCGGTATTCCAATGATGCCGGTGGCAAAAGGCGCGAAATCGACCCGCTTACAGATTTTACTCTACAGCCTGATCATGGCCCCTGTGGCCTGTTTGCCGATTGCGTTTAAAATGGGCGGACTGGTCTATGCGGCTGTATCGGTTCTGGGGGGCGCCTTCTTCATCTATCTGGCCGTGCGCGTCTATTTGTCGCGTGCCGGTGATCACCCCGAAGGTGGTGAGGAAAGCCTTTATGATGTTAAGAAAGAAGCGCTGTCGGCCCGTAATTTGTTCGCCTTCTCGATTATATACCTGACGGCCCTTTTCGCTACCTTACTGATTGAACACCTTATTACCGGATGGATGTCATGACTGAGTCTGATGGCAAACTTGCCTACGAATCGGCACAAAAAAAGCGCAACCTCTATATCGGGCTGGCGCTGGGCGGCTTTGTTATTCTTGTATTCTTCGTATCCATATCGCGGATGTCTCAGGGCGTGAAAAATGATGCCAATCAAGGCGTAGCGGCCGAATCCACCCTGTCTGGCGCTGTTCAGTAATCATGAAAAAGCTCACCAGAAATTCGCGATTGGTGGTTTATTTGCTGCTGGCAGGGTTTGGCATGGGCGGTCTGGCCTTTGCCGCCGTGCCTCTGTACCGCGCCTTTTGCCCCCTGACGACGCAGACCGGCGATCGTAATCGGGTGGCCAATGCCCCTAAAGTGGCCACCAACACCATTGTTCAGGTGCATTTCGACGCGAATACCAATGGCATTCCGTGGAGCTTTAAGCCGGATAAGTCGTCGCAGATGACGCGCGTGGGTAAGACGGCCATCATGTATTACACCATGACGAATCATAGCGACCGGCCCATAACCGGACGCGCGACCTATAATGTGCTGCCGGTCGTCATGCATGATTATTTCATGAAGACTCAGTGTTTCTGCTTTACCGACATGACCCTTCAGCCCGGTGAGTCGCAGCATCTGCCGGTCGTCTATTTTCTCGATCCTGAACTTCTGAAAGACCGCGACACCAAGGATGTGCCCGACGTGACCCTGTCCTATACGTTTTTTGAAACAAAAGATCAGCCATCGGGCACAAAAACACCGTCTTAATGTCGGTCTGCACATTGTGTTTAAAGATAAATTGGCATAAACGGAAATTTGCGGATATGCCCTGCATAGATAACGGCTGCGCGTGTGTGCAGTACAAAAGGTGAGTTTGAACGAAATGGCCCATCACGGCGTTAAACACGATTATCATATCATCAACCCCAGCCCGTGGCCCCTTATGGGCTCTATATCGGGTGTCCTGTTCGGGCTTGGACTGGTTATGGGCCTGCGCGGCCTGTTTGGCATGGAAAAAAACTGGGTCGTTTTTGCCCTGGGCATGGTTGGCATTGTGCTGACCATGGCCTTCTGGTGGCGGGACGTGATCAAGGAAAGCCATGCCGGTGATCACACGCCTGTGGTTCAGCTCGGCCTGCGCTATGGCATGATCATGTTCATTGCCTCCGAAGTGATGTTCTTTGTCGCCTGGTTCTGGATTTTCTTCGAAATGGCGCTTTTCCACGGCCATCGCTCTGGCGCGGCCTGCGGCATTCAGGAAGTGTGCGAAGCCTGGTCAACCTGGCCGCCCAAGGGTGTTGAAACCCTGGATGCCTGGCAATTGCCGCTGGTCAATACGCTTTTACTGCTGACATCCGGCACGACAGTGACCTGGGCGCACCA
The DNA here is from genome assembly GCA_049590735.1 of Asticcacaulis sp. Taxonomy (GTDB): domain Bacteria; phylum Pseudomonadota; class Alphaproteobacteria; order Caulobacterales; family Caulobacteraceae; genus Asticcacaulis. The sequence goes on from JBAWDM010000045.1 coordinate 4,264, forward strand.
TGCCCTGCAAACCAATGACCGTAAGGGGGCCAAGCTGGCCCTGTTCCTGACGATCGTGCTGGGTGTGTTGTTTACCACCGTGCAGGGCGTCGAATATGCCCACATTATCAACCACCATGCCTTCTTCACCAGCGGTGATCATAACCCTGAGGCGGCGAATTCCGGCCTCTATGGCTCGGCCTTCTTCATGGCCACGGGCTTCCACGGTTTCCACGTTCTGATCGGCACCATCTTCCTGATCATCTGCCTGATCCGCTTGCTGGCCGGTGACTTTACCCCCAAGAAGCATTTTGGTTTTGAAGCGGCCGCCTGGTACTGGCACTTTGTTGACGTGGTGTGGCTCTTCCTGTTCGCCTTTATCTACGTCATCTTCGGTGCCTCGCATTGATGACCGAATCCCATGGCCGCAAGGTTGATTTCCTTGCGGCTGGTTTGGGCAAATGTCCCATCTGCACCAAGGGCAAGCTGTTTAAATCCTATTTGAAAACGGCTGAGTCGTGTGAAGCCTGCGGGCAAAATTTCAAGGCGGCGGACACCGGTGACGGGCCCGTCGTTTTTGTGATTCTGATTGCCGGTTTCATCGCCTGTGCGGGATTGATGACCACGTTTTTCATGTATCCGGACTGGTCGCCACTGGTGCATCTGCTGCTCTGGCCGCCTGTGGCCGTTATTGTCAGTCTGGTTCTGATGCCGGTGCTTAAGGGGTTGATGATTGCCTCTCAGTTGAAAAATCAGGTCAGGGATTAGGCTATGACCGTATCCGAAGTCTGGAAAGCCACGCCGCGCGGCATGTTTGTCGCAGTTGTTTTGGCCTTTGTGCTGCTCAATGGTCTGGGTATCTGGCAGCTAGAGCGCCTCAAATGGAAAGAGGGGCTGATCCGGGACATGGCCCAAAGCGAAGCCGCAGCCCCGGTGCCTGCGGATCAACTGCTTAGTCAGGCTCGTCCGGCCTGGAGGCGCGCCACCCTGCCTTCGTGTACCCTGCATGGTGATCAGGTCATCTATATGCATTCCGAATCGGCCGGTCAGCCGGGCTTTCGCGTTTTGGCGGCCTGTCCTCTGGAACGCCGCGCCATATTGGTGGATATGGGCTTTACGCCCAAAAAGCTGACCTTTACGGCACCGGTTACATGGACGCCGGTGGGCCGTTTGCGCCCTTATGAAAAAGCAAGTCATTTCACTATCGTCAATCGCGTGGCGGACAATGACTGGTACTGGCGCTCGGCCACCGAAATGGGCCCTGTCCTGAAGGCTGAGCTGCGATCTGACTATTTTGTGGTGGCCGATCTGAAAGCCTCACAACTCGACATCCCCGGCTTGCAGCAGGGCTTGCTGACGGCGCCCCTGCCGAACCGTCATTTTGAATATGCCCTGACCTGGTTTGGGCTGGGCTGGGCCTTGCTGGGGGTTTTCGGCAGTGTCATATATCAAAGGCTGAAACGCGCCGCCCCATAGGACAGGCCTTACAGCCTTTGGTTCGCCCCCACGCCTCACTCACGGAACATTATGCACATTCTTGACGGCCAGAAACTCTATATTTTTGACAATGGCTTGCGCCTGTTGGTTGACCCGATGCCGGGCTTGAAAACCTTTGCCCTCAGTGCGCTGGTCTATGGCGGCTCGCGGTTTGAAACCGAAGCCCAGTCCGGCTGGGCGCATCTGCTGGAGCATATGGTTTTCAAAGGGGCTGGTAGCCGCAATGCCCGCCAACTGGCCGAGGCGATTGAACATAAGGGCGGCAGCATCAATGCCTCAACCGGCTATGAGCACACCCGTTTTGAGGTGCGTGGCCTGAACTCGCTGATGCCTTTGGCGCTTGAGATTGTCACCGACCTGATGTTCCGGCCGGTACTGGATGCCGAAGAACTGACGCGTGAAAAAAAGGTGGTCGAACAGGAAATCCTCGAAGCCTATGACACACCCGATGATCATGTTTTTGATTTGCTGCAATCGGCCATGTTTGCCGGACAATCTCTGGGGCGCCCGATTCTGGGTACGCCGCAAAGCCTGAAGCCGGTAACGTCGGAGGCCTTGCGCAGCTTTGCCGAAACCCTGTATGCGCCGCATCGGATTGTCATCTGCGTTTCGGGCGGGGTGACGCCGGATGCGGTTTATGAGGCCGTTAAGGCGCTGGTGGATACGGTGCCCCCGCACGCGGGCTTTGGCGAACCGCCGCAGCTTCAGTTCAGGCCGGGCAAGGCGGTGCAAAAACGCCGTATCGAGCAGGCCAATATTACAATGGGCTGGCAAGGGATCGGTCGCTTAAGTGCTGATATCATTCCCCTGCGGCTTTTCAGCGAAATTCTGGGCGGCGGCATGGCTTCGCGCCTGTTTCAGGAGGCGCGTGAGGCGCGCGGACTGGCCTATAGTATCGATGCCTATGCCACGCCCTATCGCGATGGCGGTATTTTTGGCGTCTATGCCGGTTGCGCCGCCGAAGACGTGGAGCCTTTGATGGGGTTAATTCATCAGGTCATAAAAGATCTATCGGATGCGCCTGTCATGGCCGAACTGGAACGTGCCAAGGCGCAGTTTATGACGTCTTTGTTCCTTAATCACGAAGGGGCCGCTTCGCGTTCGGGCACCTTCGCCAGTCAGATGTCGACTTTCGATAAGGTTTTCACGCTGGACGAAGTGGCGGCAGATATTGAAAAGGTCACGCTTGAGGATCTGAGGCGAGTCGGCGCAGCCATTGCCTCACAGGACGCCTATGCCAGCGCCTTACTGGGCCCGAAAGCCATGCCTGATCTGCCGAGGCTGACCGCAGCGGAATAAAAAGGTCGCATTTTGTACGATCTTATCCCAAATTAAACCAGTTGCGCGTATGCAAAATGACATACGGGGCTTAATTCGGGTGCGATATGTCTTCTGAGGTCGATCCTTTTGATTGGAATATGGAGGCGTCTGCCGGTCAGGCCGGGCAGGATGTACTCAGGGCGGCTAAAGTAAAAGGCCGAACATCACTCATATTCAATACGCTTCAGATGCAGGCTCAGGCCATCCATTGCGCCGGCAGTCTTTTGTGGTGCTACGATCAGGGGCAGGGCGGCTTTGAATTTTACGGACATGCCGATAGTGTAGCCTTGCCGCAATTGCAGGGGCGTGTCGCGCCTGAGACGCTGACGGGACTATTTGATAAGACGGAGATAGAGGCTCTGGCGGCGGCCCTGCGCAATTTAGAGGTCTATACGGCCGCAGACCGGCCCGGCAATGACCATATGCAATGTGTTATGCGCCTGAAAGATCAAAGGCTGGTCTGTTTTAAAGGCCGTAAAACAGGTAAATCTCTGGTTATGGGGACATTAACCCTGCTTGGCCCTGATATGCGCCGCTTGAAACGCAGCGAGGGCGTGGCCATGACTACCGGTGCGCAGGACGCACACACAGATAGTCTGACCGGCCTGAATAACCGGCAGGGATTTTTAAAAGCTTCACGCGAATTTCTGGAGCGTCCCGGGGATTATGATCTGGTCGTCGGCGATCTGAACCGTTTGCGTCGCCTAAACGAAGCGTTGGGGCATGAACGCGCCGATCTGGTTCTGAGCATTTTGGCGCAACGTTTGCGTGATGCCTTTCCAAATTTGCCGGACGGTGAGGGGGCGGTGCTGGCGCGTCTGGGCGAAGATGAGTTTGCCGTTCTGACCCATCGTGGGTTTCCGCGCGTCTCGGAACGCATGCGTCTGGCGCTGGAGCGCACGATTACAGTGGCCGGATTTGATATTCACCCGACCTTTTCGCTGGGGGCCGTTGCGGTCGAAGGCGGTGAGGCGGCGCTTGAGAGCGCTGAGCTGCTGCGGCGCGCGGAAATGGCGGTTGAGGCGGCCAAGACCAAGGGGGTCGGCTGTGTTGCAGCCTATAAACGTGATCTGGAAAGCGATGGGCTGACCCGTTTGGCGCTTGAGGCGGAGCTGCATAAGGCCTTCATCAGTGGCGAAATTCACGCCTGGTATCAACCGGTTGTGAATCTGGAAACCGGTATTATTGTCGGCTTTGAAGCCTTAGCGCGCTGGGTGCACCCGAAACGCGGCATTATTCCGCCGGATCATTTTCTGGGTGCCACACGTGATCTGGGCATGATGGCGGATCTGGGCACCATCATCATGAAGTCCACCGTACATAGCCTCAGTCGGTGGATGAAGGCGTATAAATTGCCGCAAGGCTTCTTCGTCAGCGTCAATTTGTCGGCGCCGGAACTGGAGCGTGTGCATCTGGTCGAAGATGTGTCGCGTCTGATTCGTGAGGCCAGACTGCCGGAAAAAGCGCTCAAACTGGAAGTCACCGAAAGCGATGTCATGCGCGACCCAAAAGAATCGGCCCGCGTGCTGGAAGCCCTGCGTCAGGCGGGGGCGGGGATCGCGCTGGATGATTTTGGCACTGGTTTTTCCAGTCTGAGCTATCTGGCTCGTCTGCCGTTCGACACGTTGAAAATTGACCGCTCTTTCGTCAGCACCATGAAGACGGAGGCCTCGTCGGAAAAAATTGTCCGCGCCATTCTGACGCTGGGGCGCGATCTGGGCATGGATGTGGTCGCCGAGGGGGTCGAGGATATGGACCTGTCGGCGCGCCTGCATGCGCTGGGGTGTCCCTTTGGGCAGGGCTACGGCTTTGCCAAAGCTTTGAAGCCCGCCGAGGCAGAAGCTTTTCTGGCGGACTCCTTAAGCAAAGCTCAGGCGTGACCGGACGTGCCCGATAAATGCGCCGGTTCAACACCTAAACTGCTCAGGGCGCGCGTCCATAAATGTTCCGGTGCGCCGCCAAAGATCAGCGCCTGACTGGCCGGGGCCACCAGCCACACATTCTCACTAAGCTCGCTTTCCAGCTGGCCGGGCCCCCAACCCGCATAGCCCAGCGCAATCAGGCTGTGAGCGGGGCCTTCGCCACCGGACAAATCCACCAGAATATCGCGTGAAGCGGTCAGGCCAATGCCTATCTCCTTATCCTCAGAAACGCGAATATAGGGGCCACCCAGATCGAGCGTAATATCGTCAATCTGATAATCCAGACTATGCAGCACAAAGCCGCGATCATTCTGAACGGGGCCGCCATGAAAGATTTTTTGCGCGTTCAGGCTGGTGTCTGTGCTGTTGAGGCCCAGCTCCTTCATCATCTTGCTGAAATTCAATCCGGATATGGGCTGATTGAGAATAAGCCCCATGGCATGCTCTTCGTCGTGCTGGCAGACATAGATGACGGCCTGATGGAAGGGCTCAGCTTGCAATTCGGGCATGGCAATCAGCAACTGGCCCTGATAGGAGGCATGGAGGGTTGGGGTGTCAATCATGGCCATAGTCTCCTGACTGAAAATGCGTAAAGCGCACTGGAAGGTGTTTCATAATAGCCTATATAGGCACGGCAGTCATGATTGCCAAATAGCACATATATGACTCGCTATGCGCATCGAAATTTGATGGTTGTCACGTTAAGCTGATAATCAAACCTTTTAGAAAGATACAGATATGACCCTGCAAGCCGGTGACAAGCTGCCTGAACTCACCCTGACCGTTGTGGACGAAGCCGGGCCGAAGCCTGTGTCCTCCAAGGATTTCTTTGACGGCAAGACGGTGGTTTTATTTGCCGTGCCCGGTGCCTTTACCCCGACCTGCAGCGCCCGCCATCTGCCCGGCTTTAAAGACCATGCCGCCGACTTCAAAGCCAAAGGCGTCGATGTCGTCGCCTGTACGTCCGTCAATGATTATTTCGTCATGAAGGCCTGGGCCAAGGATCAGGGCATTGCTGACGAAGTGGTGCTGCTGGCTGATGGTAATGGCGACTTTGCCAAGGCGATAGGCCTGACGCTGGATGCCACCGGATTTGGCATGGGGCCACGCTCGCAGCGCTATGCAACGGTCATCCGCAACGGTCAGATCGACAAGCTGTTCGTCGAAGAAGGCGGTGAATTTCGCGTATCATCTGCGGAATATGTGCTGGAAAATCTGTAAGTTATAGCCAAATCTTTAGCGTAATGAAAAAGCCGGATTATTGTGATCCGGCATTTTTTACGTGTGCAGATTAAAACTGATCTTCGGTGAGCGCCATCAGACCTTCTGAGCCAGCCTTCATCCGGGTGAGGTGTGCCTCCGCATCGGGCAGGATGCGCTCAAGAAAGACGCGGCCGACCTTGAGCTTGGTGTCAAAGAAGGGGTCAGTCGAACCGGCTTCGATCTCAGCCTTAGCCGCTTTGGCCATGCGCGCCCACATATAGGCGGTGCAGGTCAGGCCGAACAGATGCAGATAATCCATGGACCCCGCCGCCGCCTCATCGGGATTACCCATGCCGTTTTGCATCAGCCACATTGTGCCATCGAACAGTTTAGCCTTGGTGTTTTTTAAGCCCTCAATAAACTCAGGCACTTTAGACCCGCCTTCCTCGGCGGCAATATAGGCGTCAATTTCCCCCAGAAAACTCTGCATGGCCCGCCCGCCCTTGGAAGGCAGTTTGCGGCCCACCAGATCAAGCGCCTGAATACCATTTGTCCCTTCATAAATAAGGGTAATGCGCACATCGCGCATATATTGCGAGGCCGGAAAATGTTCCGTAAAGCCGGAACCGCCATGCACCTGCATGGAATCCTGCGTGACCTTAAGGCCCTTATCCGTCAGATAGGCCTTAATGACAGGCGTCAACAAACCCATATAGTCGTTTGCTTTTTCACGATCTTTTTCATCCTCGGCGGCATGCGCCAGATCGGCCTGTAAGGACACCCACGTCAAAAAGGCGCGGCCACCTTCGATCAGGGCGCGGCTTTCCAGCAGCATGCGGCGCACATCGGGATGTACCAGAATGCAGTCAGCCGGCAGTTCCGGCGACTTCGGGCCGGTGAGGGCGCGCCCCTGCAGACGATCCTTGGCAAATTGTGTTGCGGCCACTAATGAGGCATGGCCAATGGCCAGTCCCTGAAGACCCACGCCAAAACGGGCATTATTCATCATGTAAAACATGATTTTCAGCCCTTCATTTTCCGTTCCCAGCAAATAGCCCGTGGCCTCGTCATACATCATGACGCAGGTAGAATTGCCGTGAATACCCATCTTTTCTTCCAGACCGGCACATTCCAGTGTGTTGCGCGCACCCGGATTTCCATCAGCATCAGGTATAAATTTCGGCACTAAAAACAAGGAGATGCCCTTAACACCTGCGGGCGCGCCTTCGATACGCGCCAGTACCAGATGGCAGATATTGCTGGTGAAATCATGCTCGCCGGCCGATATCCAGATCTTCTGGCCGCTGATCTTATAGGTGCCATCGCCCGAAGGCACGGCCTTGGTTCGCAACAGGCCCAGATCGGTGCCGCAATGCGGTTCGGTCAGGTTCATCGTGCCGGACCATTCGCCGGATATCAGCTTGGGCAGGTACAGGTCTTTTTGCGCCTGTGTGCCACCGGCGGTCAGGGCGGATATGGCGCCTTCGGTCAGGCCGGGATACATGCCAAAGGCGCTGGAGGCCCCCGACAGCATTTCCGAAAAGGCTGTATTCACAAAGTGCGGCAACCCCTGACCGCCATATTGCGGATCGCCGGACAGGGCTGTCCAGCCCGCTTCGGTCAGGGCTTTATAGGCTTCTTTGTACCCCTTGGGCGCGGTGACGGACTTATCGGCATTGAGGACGCAGCCCTCCTTGTCACCGGTGATGTTGATGGGATGCACAACGGTTTCTGTGAATTTTGCCGCTTCTTCCAAAATAGCGGCAACCGTCGCCGAATCGGCATCCATAAAGCCTTTTAAATGACTGTACTGGTCGGTATTAAAGACAGTCTCGAAAAGGAATTGATAGTCGCGGACGGGCGCTTGATAGGCCATGGAAATTATCCCTGTTTTTAAGTGTCTTTAGTCTGTCTCAGAATCGGCTTGCCTGATCTGGTCTTCCAGCCAGACACAGCCCTCAGCCATATCTTTTATAGCCGCATCAATATCTTCGCGCTGGCGTTTAAGAGTCTCGATCTGGCGCTGATATTTCCCTAGCGTCGCACGCATCTGAGCGGCGCCGTGATCCTTAGGCGTATACAGGTCAAGAATTTCGTGGATTTCAACCAGTGAAAAGCCCAGCCGTTTGCCGCGTAAAATCAGTTGCAGTCGCGCCCGGTCACGCGGGGAATACAGACGGGTCTGGCCCTTGCGTTCCGGCGAAATCAGCCCCTTGTCTTCATAAAAGCGCAGGGCACGCGCTGTGACATCGAATTCTTTGGAAAGCTCGCGAATGGAATAGATGCGTGTGGATTCCATGTGTGTTTATCGACCGACCGTTTCGTCAGTCCTGTCCCTGCGTTGACGTTAACGTAAAGATAGAGTCATTCGCAGGGCAGGTCAAGTCGTTTGTTGCCGTAGGGACAGGCCTTAAGGCGGACTGAGCAACCAGTCGAGGCCCTGTTGCATTCTATCGGGGCCGGGGTCTTGCAAAAGGCGTTCGGCAATATCGGACAGACGGACTGCGCGCAGGGCATTCCGCCAGGCTTCGTCTGCCTGCCACATGGCGCGGGCAATGGCGCAGGGCCCCCGATCGCTGGCCGTTTTAAGGCGGCAGGGATTGTTCTTGCGAATTTCTGTACACACAAAGGTCGAGCGCTTGCCTTCGACGGCCTCGACAATATCCAGCAAGGTCAGGTCATCCACCGCGCGCGCCAGTCTGTAGCCGCCGGTGGGCCCCAATGTGCCGGTCACGATTCCGGCTTGGGACAGGGCCTGAAGCGCCTTGGACAGGTACTCCTTGGGCACGCCATGAAATTCCGCCAGTCGTTTGGTGGCAATATAGCGATCAGGCGGCAAACCGGCCAGTACAGCGCAGCAATGCAAAGCCCATTCGACTTGATTTTTAAGAATCATGGCGCGGTTCCGTTTTCAGACCACGCCAACCGTGACAAGCTTTACCGCTCAGTTCAAGATTGTTCAGCTTAAACCCGCCTTATCGAGGCCATAGATGGCATCGGCTGAGCCCGGAACGGCTGCAAACCCTACCGAGAGGCGGTTCCAGCCATTGATCACGATGATGGCAAAGCTGAGATCGGTCATCTCCGTCTCAGAAAAATATGGCGCGACCTTGTTGTAAGTCTCATCGCTGATGCCGCCTTCGGGCAGACGTGTCAGGGTTTCTGTCCAGTAAAGCGCCGCCCGTTCGCGGTCAGAAAACAGCGGAGAATCGTGCCAGACGGCGACATGATGCAGCCTTAAGGCGCGCTCGCCACGAATAGTGGCTTCCTTGACGTGCATATCAACGCAAAAGGCGCAGCCATTCAGCTGAGAGGCGCGGATTTGCACCAGATCAAACAAAGAGGCTTCGATGGATCCGGCATGGGCAGCCTGACTGAAGGCCTGATATTTTTTAAAGGTGTCCGGCGAAGCCTGAATATAGTTGAGGCGGGCGGTCATGTATTATCTCCGTCTTAATTAAGGATACGAAAGGTCCTTAAGGATGGCAAATATCCTTAATTAAGCGACCTGTCAATAACTGCCATGCTTGACCGACTGACGCCTAACGCTTAAGGGGAGCGCATGGCTTATTTTACTGAGGTTTGAACGCTTCTATGACATCCCTGACCACCTCTGCTTACGCCGGCCGCGCATGGCCTTTTGAACAGGCCCGCAATCTGATTGCGCGGTTGGTCAAATCGCGCATCCGGGAAGGGGACGCGCAGAAACAGGCATTGGCCCTGATAGCCGAAGGCAAGACGGATGAGGCGCTGAAAACCTTTGAAGGGCTGGATCGCGCCGTGATTTTTGAAACCGGCTATGGCCCGTCCGGTTTGCCGCATATCGGCACCTTTGGCGAGGTCGCGCGCACCACCATGGTGCGTCAGGCCTTTGAAGCCATGACGGGTGGGGCGTGGGCCACGCGTCTTTTGTGTTTTTCCGACGATATGGATGGCCTGCGCAAGGTGCCCGAAGGCATTCCCAATGCCGATATCCTGCGCGAAGACCTCTATAAGCCCCTGACGGTTGTGCGCGATCCGTTCGGTGAATATGAAAGCTTTGGCGCGCATAATAATGCCCGCCTCAAGGCCTTTCTGGATGGCTTTGGTTTCAGCTATGAGTTCCTGTCGTCGACCGACTGTTACAAAAGCGGCCTGTTCGATCAGACGCTTTTGACGGCGCTGGATCGCTTTGACAAGATTCAGGGCGTCATGCTGCCGACCCTGGGGCCCGATCGTCGCGCCACCTATTCGCCGTTTTTGCCTATCTCGCCGAAAACCGGTTTTGTGCTTCAGGTGCCGACCTTGGAGCGCAATATCGCCAAAGGCACGATTGTGTTTGAAGAAACCGATGCCGCGACGGGCAAGACCGAGCGTTTTGAGGTGCCGGTCACCGGCGGCCATGTCAAGATGCAGTGGAAGCCGGATTGGGCCATGCGCTGGGCTGCACTGGGTGTCGATTATGAGATGTCAGGCAAGGACTTAATTGATTCGGTTAAGGTATCGTCTCAGGTTTGTAAGGTGTTGGGGGGCACGCCGCCCGAAGGCTTCAATTACGAACTGTTTCTCGATGAATCCGGCCAGAAGATTTCCAAATCCAAGGGCAATGGCCTGACCATGGAAGACTGGCTGAGATATGGCGCGCCGGAATCTCTGGCCTATTATATGTTTCAGTCGCCGAAATCAGCCAAGAAGCTGTATTTTGATGTCATTCCGCGCGCCACGGACGAATTTTTTCAGCAATTGGATGCTTTCCCGAAGCAGGAAGAGGCTAAGCAGATTGAAAATCCGGTCTGGTTTGTGCTGCGCGGCGAAACGGCAATCAAAAGCCCGCCCGTGACCTTTGGCCTGATGCTCAATCTGGTGTCCGTTGCCAATGCCAGCGACAAAGAAACCCTGTGGGGCTTTCTTAAGGCCTATCTGCCCGGCGCCACGCCTGAGTCAGAGCCCGTGCTGGATCGCTTGGCCGGTTATGCGCTGAACTATTTCGAAGACTTCGTGAAGCCGTCGAAAACCTTCCGTTTGCCGGACGCCAAAGAAAAGGCAGCCATGCAGGATCTGGTGACGGCCTTCCGCAACCTCCCGGCCGATACGCGCGATTCCGATGTGCTGCAAAATCTGGTGTTTGAAGTCGGAAAGCGTCATGAATTCGAGCCCTTACGGGCATGGTTTCAAGCGCTATATGAAGTTCTTCTGGGGCAATCTCAGGGGCCTCGGTTTGGCTCGTTCGTGGCCATTTTCGGTCTGGAACGCACTATTGCTCTGCTGGAACAAGGTGTTGCCGGAAAGCTTGTCGGCTGAGTTTACTGACTGGCCCAGACAATGCGGGCAATCCATGTGACCTGCATGCGATCCAGTGACCGGTCAGGAAAGTCGGGATTAAGCGACCTTAGCTCAACCGTGCGGGCCGAATAGCGCACCAGTTCCTTGGCCATGACTTCGCCATCTGTGGTTTTCACTACAACGCGATCGCCTTTGCGCAGGTTTTGATTGTGCGGATCCACCAGGATGCGGTCGCCGTCCCGATAAAGGGGCAGCATGGAATCGCCTGAAATTTCAAGAGCATACAGGCCACTATTAACAGACGGAAAGGTGATTTCGTCCCAGCCGTGGCCCAGAGGAAAGCCGGAATCATCAAAAAACCCGCTATTGCCGGCCTGTGCGAAACCAATCAGCGGAATGCCCTGTCCGCTTGTGCGCCCTTCGGCCAAAAGGGCAAATTCCGAAAACTTGACACCCGTAGCCTCCAGCAGCTTGGCGAGACTTTCGGTGGAGGGCCATCGGGGACGCGGATTAGCCGTATCCAAAGGGTCAGCAGATGTGCGCTTGGATTTGTTGAAACTGGTGGGATCAAGCCCCGCCAGTCGCGCCAGACCGGACGGCGTTGTGCCAAACCGATTGGCCAGAGCGTCAATAGCGGTCCATATATGGCTATGTGAAAGAGTCATGTTTATTGTCTTTGACCGAACTGAATAGCGTTCAGATCGTAGGAATTACAGGCCTCGATAAGGAAAATCAACCTATCAATAGGAAAATTAGCCTAATTATGCACTTTACGTAGCGCATGGAAAATTGACTAAACTACTGAAATATTGTATAAAATTCAACTTTAGGACCACCTCCGCTTTAACCTGTTGATGGAATATATTCCTATTTGAATTTTAAGTCATGGGAAAGATTGGGTAATGAGCTACACTTTACTTAGCGAAAAAGGACAGATCTTCGATGGCGGAGCGTGTAGTTTCGCGCAAACGAATGAGCGTCTTAAGAATGCTCTCGTTTTCAAAGGGCTGTCCTTCTGCGAAGCATATGTCGAAGGTCGTCTTCGGATCGCCATGATTTATCGCCCACATACCATCAGTGAGGCCAAGGGCCGCTCCTTGATGGCCGTAATCGGAAACAATGCTGAAGCCGGACAAGTTTCCCATTGGGCCCCCATCAGCGCTACGCAACTCCATCTTATCGATTCTCAAAACGGCTTGAGTGGGGATGAGAAGGTGATGCTTATCAGCAATATCGAGCCTGTGAACTCCGTAGAGTTCACTACCGTCTTCCTTGAAGGGCTTTATGACGTTAAAGATATGATCGAGTACGGCCTGGGAGGGCTTGGAAGCTGCTTTTTGTCCATTGGAGGAAGCTACCGTATTTTGCCGAGTGTCCCCGAACGGAAACTTCGTCCACTCATTGACAGTGCTGCCGTTGGCTTCAACCAAAACACAGTATGCGTGATCAAGGGAACTCCTGAGGTTATGGATTGCGTCACCGACGATAGTTGGCGTATTTACAGGCAATCGACTTCCGATACTTTTGGGCTTTTTCCAATCACTACGCTTGTGCTGTCTGCGCATAGCGTTCATGTTTTGACGGACATAGGTGTCAACAATGCTTTCGAACTCGTTGATGTGATGGTTGGCCCGTTCTACTTTTAATTTTGGACCAAAAAACTTATCTGAGGGTTCTAATTTAGGCATGTCTATTACCGAAAATAAGGATGAAATTCTCAACGAGGGCAAAATAGAAGACACCGATTCGCGGCGTGATGATATTCTGCGCAGTTTACTCACTACGCCGCCGAAGCGGCACAAGACCTCAACCGGAGCGGATTCATCCGCTCCGGCTCCCAAGGATCAGGGGAAATAGGATATTGGGGCTTTTCGCGCTTACGCTGCGGTGTTTGACAGGACTTTAGG
>JBAWDM010000046.1:0-18505 GCA_049590735.1 Asticcacaulis sp.
GGCGCGCTGGTCACCGGGTTTAACGCCATGCTGGACGCCATTCAGCTGCGTGACAAAAAGATCGAGGCCCATGTCAGCGGTCTGGAAACGCAGGTGGCGGAACGCACACGCGACTATGTGGCGGCGCGCGACGAAGCCGAAGCCGCCAATGCCGCCAAGTCAGATTTTCTGGCGACCATGAGTCACCAAATCCGCACCCCCATGAATGGCGTCATGGTCATGGCCGAGCTTCTGGCCGCCGAAAACCTGCCGGCGCGGGCCATGCGCCATGCCCGAACGATTGCCAAGTCGGGGCGGTCGCTTCTGGCGGTCATCAATGACATTCTCGATTTTTCCAAAATCGAAGCCGGTAAGCTTGAGGTTGAAATCTGCGAGGTCAATATAGTTGATCTGGTCGATGATGCTGTGGCTCTGTTCCATGCAAAAGCGCAGGAAAAAGGCCTTGAACTGGTCGTGGTGGCCCATCCCGATGCCCCGCGTCTGGTGCCCGCCGATCCCGTGCGTATGGGGCAAATCGTATCGAATCTGATTTCTAATGCGCTAAAATTCACCGAAAGCGGCCATGTCCTTATCAGCCTTGAGACCGACCCAAAGCCGGGTTACTGGCGGCTGGTGGTCAGGGATACCGGCATTGGTATTGCCGCAGACAAGCTGGCTCATATTTTCAGCGCCTTCACCCAGGCCGATCAGACCACCACACGGCGCTTTGGCGGCACGGGACTGGGGCTTTCCATCACCAAACGTCTGGTTGAGGCCATGCAAGGTGCCATTGCCGTCACCAGCCAGTCGGGCAAGGGCACGCAGTTTCATGTCCGTCTGCCTGCCTTTGATCCGGCGCTATATGGCACATCCGGCACCTGCGCCCCGCCGCTTATCACGGACACGCCCGCGCCGGTCGTCCATGTCTGCATAAGAGGCGCCAAGGAACGGGCCGCCATTTCGGCGCGATTTGAAGCGGCGCAGGTGCAACTGGGCAATGAAGCGCCACAGCTTATTTTGTGCGACAGAGCCAATCGCGCCACCCTGCCAAGGACGATAGCACCGGATCATCTCGTCTTGCTGGCTGACCCCGAAGATACCGAGGCCGAGGCCTGGGTGCATGAGGGTCGGGCCGCCTGTGTCCTGCCGCGCCCCCTGCGTCATCGCGATCTCGATCATCTGATTGCATGTTTGCGCGACCACCTGCCCTTTGCCCTGCCTGATTCTGAACCCGGCTCAGACCTGATTGATACAACCTACCCTAAGGCCCGCCTATTGGTGGTCGATGATGGAGAGGTCAATCGCGAAGTCGCCCTCGAGGCGCTGGCGCGCTTTGGCATTCAGGCACAGGTCGCCAATGACGGCGCTGAGGCGCTGAGGATGATGCACGAACAGACCTTTGACATGGTGCTGATGGATGGGTCCATGCCGGTCATGGATGGGTATGCGGCGACACAGGCATGGCGGGCGCAGGAAACAGACGGACATGTGCCGATCATTGCTTTGACGGCGCACGTGGTCGGGCCGGCGGCTTTGCTCTGGCGCGAAGCGGGAATGGATGATGTGCTGCATAAGCCGTTTTCGCTGAACGATATGGCGGATAAACTGCGGCAATATCTACCGGAAGCGCTTGCTGAGGCTGCCGTTTCTGTTGGCCTTCCCGTCATAACAAAAGATGAGCCGGTCGAAGCTGAGGCGCCTCAGATCGATATGGATCTCTTCGACAAAGCCGTTGTGACCTCATTGATGGATGGCCTGAAACACGGCCGTGCAGATTTCGTCAATCGCGTCATCACCCTGTACAAAAGCCATGCGCCCGAAGCCGCTGCGGCCATGCAGGCGGCCCATGCCCAAGGCGAAGACGAGGCCGTGGCACAAGCGGCGCATGCACTAAAATCCATGAGCCTGAACATCGGAGCCAAGGCTGTGGCGAGTGTCGCCGCCAGTATCGAAGGGGCCGTCCGCATCGAAAAGCGCACCGTGGCGGCGGATGAACTGGCCTTAGCCGCCACATGGATTGGCCGCACCCTGTCCGGCCTTGATCAGCTCATGCGCGGTGCGGAAAAACCCGCCGCCCTGCCGCAGGCGATGAGGGCGCAAGCTGTAGCCGAAGACCCGGCCCAAGACCCGGAAAAGGCTCTGGTGCGGGATATTGAGGCGGGTATCGCCACTCAGGCCTTTGAGATGTTTTATCAGCCCATCTATGATCGTTTGGGCAACACCATCATCAGCGCCGAAGCCCTGATCCGTTGGAACAGGCCCGACGGCGTGGTGATCGGCCCCGGTGTTTTCGTGCCGGTCGCCGAGCGCTCAGGCCTGATTTCAAAACTGGGGGCCTTTGCCCGCCGCAGCGTTTTTGAGACGGCCGCCGACTGGAACCTGCCCGTGGCGGTCAATGTGTCACCTATTGAGCTGGACAGCGCCGGTTTTGTTGAAAACGTCCGGAGCCTGCTCAATGAGACCGGATATAATCCTAAACATCTGGTGCTGGAAGTCACCGAAACGGCGTTCTTAGGCGAGCCTGAGCGTGTACGTAGCTTGTTTGCGCAATTGCGCGACATGGGATTAAAAATGGCGCTGGATGATTTCGGCGTCGGCTATTCGTCGCTGACGGCGCTGCATCGCTTTCCGTTCGACAAGATCAAGATTGACCGCGAATTTGTGGTGGCGCTGGACGGGGAACCCCGTGCCGCACTCGAGGCATTGGCCATTATTCAGGCGGTCACCGGTATAGGCCGCGCCTTTGGCATGCAGGTGGTCGCCGAAGGGATTGAAACCCCGACACAACACAGCCACCTGAAAGCCGCAGGCATACATGCCATGCAGGGATTCCTGTTCGGCAAGCCTGTGCCCGCCTATGACTTTGCCGCCCTGATTAAAGACAACGGGCCCCTAAGACTGGCTCAGTAATTAAGGGTTGGCTCAGTAATTAAGGGTTGGCTCAGTAATTGCTGGGCGGGTCGCTGGCCGGAAAGCTGTCGTCAATCATGGCGTCAATCTGATCTTCGTTCAGATTATCGCGCATTTGCTTTTCCTGATGCTGGACGGTGGATTTCGGTGTCGTGTGAAAGAAACCCGCAATAAATCCGCTAATAATAGCCTGAATGGTTTTCATGGTCTGCACTCCGTTGGATGCTGAGCTTTACTCTAACGCTTAAGAGATAAGAGCGGGGTGGCAAACTGGGGTATGGCTGATAAGGCGATGGTAAAGGCAAATGGCACGCGCGTAAAAGGGCATTTGTTGACATGTTTCGCAATAATTTCTCATGTCAGGCGGCGATTTCTGCTAAAACAGGGCTTTCTAATTTCGTCATAAGGCTTTATCCGTCAGTCAACTTATGGAATTCAGTATATGAACGATACCCCACAAGAACCGGCCCGCAACAACCGCCTGTCTTTGCTGACGCCACTGGAATTCGCCAAAATTGCGGATCTGGCCTGGCGCACCGATCCACGCGGGTCGCTGGCCCGTCAGATTTCCGAAGCCACCGGCGTGTCCGAAGGCTCGGTTGAGCGCTGGCTGAAGGATGAACGCCATCCGGCCCCGCCCGAACGCATTGCCGAAGCCCTGCGTCTGGCCGACAAGAAGATGCACGAAAATTCCGACCTGCTCTATAAGGTGGCCATGACGCTGGCGCAAAATCCGGCCTGAGCCACCCGGCAAAATACCACAATTTGCGCGTCTGCTTAAATATGTGGGATAAATCGCTTGATAAAACACCGCACTTAGGTGAAATATGTCTCCACAAAAAAGCGAGGAGACGCGCATGTTGCTCAAAGACAAGGTTTTGCTGGTTACGGGCGGCTCAAAAGGCATTGGCCGCGCCATTGCCATAGGGGCGGCTGCGCATGGCGCCCGAATCGGCATCAACTATGCCGGTGATAAGGCTTCGGCTGAGTCCTGCGTGGCCGAGATCAAAGCCGCCGGAAGACAGGCTTTTGCCCAGCAGGGCGATGTGTCCGATCCGGCGACCGCCACCGCCTTTATCGCCGCCGCCGTTGCCCATTACGGCCGCCTTGATGTCTTTGTGAACAATGCCGGCATCTGCCCGTTTCATGCCTTTTTAGACATGCCGCCTGAGGTGATGGAACGCACCATGCGGGTCAATTTGCACGGGGCCTATTATATGGTGCAGGCGGCTGCCAATCAAATGGTCGCGCAGGGCGAAGGCGGCTCCATTATTGCCGTCAGCTCGATTTCGGCACTGGTCGGCGGCGAATATCAGACCCATTACACGCCTACCAAGGCCGGAGTCCTGTCGCTGATGCAATCCACGGCCATTGCGCTGGGTAAGCATAGGATTCGCTGCAATGCGCTTTTGCCGGGCACTATCCTGACCGATATCAACAAAGATGATCTGGCTGATGTCGAAAAGCGCGCCTATATGGAAAAGCGCATTCCACTTGGCCGTCTGGGCCAGCCCGAAGACATGGCGGGCCCGGTTGTGTTTCTGGCCTCTGATCTGGCGAACTATGTCACCGGCTCCGCCCTTCTGGTGGATGGCGGCATGTTCGTCAATTTGCAATAGAGCCAAAGGCACATGACCCTCAGCCGCTTTGTCGACGCCCATGTGCATCTGTGGAAACTGGATCATCTGCGCTATCCGTGGCTGATGCCGCCCTTTAGTGACGTTGGCCCCAACGGCAGTGTGGAGCCCATAGCTCAGGATTATCTGCTGGCCGATTATCTCAGGGACGCCACAGGTTTTCCGGTTGAGAAAATCATCCATATTGATGCCGGTGCGCATCCGGATGACGCGTTGTCGGAAACGCGCTGGCTGCAATCTCTGGCAGACACAGACGGGTTTCCGCAGGCCATTGTGGCCTTTGCAGCGCTGAACGATCCCAATGTTGAGACGCTTTTGGCCGCTCATGTCGAAAGCCGCAATGTGCGCGGCATCCGCCATATCCTCAACTGGCATCCTGATCCCAACCGCACCTATACACCGCGCAACCTGCTGGAGGATGAGGCCTTCGCCAAAGGTTACGCCCTTTTGGGCAAATATAATCTGTCGTTTGATCTGCAAATCTATCCGAACCAGATGGCACAGGCCTATCAACTGGCTCAACGCCATCCCGACATTCCGGTTATCCTCAACCATATGGGCATGCCGGTCGATCAGGACGCTGACGGGCTTTTGCGTTGGAAGGACGGCCTGAAACTATTAGCGCAATTGCCGCATGTCGCCGTCAAAATCTCCGGCCTTGGTTTTATTGACCGCCAGTGGACGCCGCAAGCCATGCGGCCGCCTGTGCTGGAAACCATAGACCGTTTTGGCGCTGAGCGTTGCGCCTTCGCCAGCGATTTCCCGACCGATAAGCTGTTTAAAACCTATGATAAGGCGCTGAATTTTTACGATGAATTGACGTTAGACTTCAGCCCGACCGAGCGTGACGCCCTGTTTGCCGCAAATGCCGAACGTATCTACCGGATATAGGCCGTTACACCCGCCGTCTGAACCGGCCCAGCCCAAGATCAACGGCGAAAATCACCAGCAAAGACAGGCCGAACAGAGGCAGCAACAGCCCCATCCCCACGGCAAAGGCGATGACCCAACCCAGCTTGACGCCGGGCACGGGCGGCGGAGCAGACAACTGGTTGATCGGGGTGCCAACAGGCCGGCGCTTAAGCCACATCAGCGTGCCAAGCACACTGACCGTTATCAGGGCAATGGCCGTCATAAGCCCGATCAACTGGTTAATCCAGCCAAACAGCTGCCCTTCGTGCCAGGCGATAAAGGTGCCCACTAGGCGATCTAGGGCATGCTTATCGGCAAAGCCACTGCGGGCCACTTCATTGCCCGTGACGGGATCATAACTGATCTGACGCGCCAGAGGCCGGTTTTGCGTCTCTGACTTCACCAGCCAGTTCTTATCATTGGCAGGCCCGAAGCTTTGCGGCGCATAGGGCGGCAGAACCACTACCGGATAGACCAAGTGCTCATTTTGCGCCTTCTGCACAAATAACGAAAGCGGCAGCGAAGACGGCATGGACATAGAGGGCATGGACATCTGCATGGCCATATGATCATGACCGGCATGTTCGTCGGCAACCGTCGTCTCTGTGCCGATCTTCCATTCTGATGTCCCTTTGACCCAGCCCATTTCCGCGCGCACCCATTTAAAGGCGCTGCCCCAGGCACCGGCCCAGGGCAGGCCGCTAATCAGCAGAACCAGCACAAAACCCGCCACCCAGAAGCCAATAACACGATGGATATCCTTCAGAAGGGGCCGCCCTTTTAGATACGGGCGCGGCCAGATCGTACCCGCCAGCCGGAAGGGACGCGGCCACCACAAATAAAGGCCGCTCAGGATCAGCATGATCGTCCAGCTTGCTGCCAGCTCGATCAGCCAGTCTCCCCACTTGCCCAGAAGCAAAGTACCGTGAATCTTGCTGACAATATTTGAAATGCGGCTGTCCGGCGAAAGCGAGCCCACAACCTGTCCCTGCGGCGAGACAAAGACATCCAGTGTTTTTCCGGCCAGCGTCTTTCCGGCCGGCGTCTTTCCGGCCGGTTGCGCCAGCTCAATCAGGGCTGCATCACCGGGGTTTTCCGGCAAACGATATTTTTGAAATCCCGCACCCGGATAGGCCGCAAGCGCCGCCGATACCTGCTGGTCGGGTGACACGGCATGGCTAAGGCTCAGATGGCGATAGGCACGTTCCTCCCACCGGTCTGTCTGCGGCTTGAACAGATACACCGATCCGGTCAGCGACAGGATAAGAATAAAAGGCAGTACGAAAAGTCCGGCATAGAAATGCCAGCGCCAGATTGTGCGATACAGCCGCCCGTGATTCATCCCGATCCTTGCATCCTTGCTTGATGAAACAGCCACCCCCCTGGGCCTCATCCCTTAGCATGCGCGTCTCTTTAGTCGATGTCGGCGCGCCGGTCACTAGGACACAATGTCCAATAGCCTCATCTGCCCTAAGCCGCTAAATGCCGCCGCCATAAGGTAATTTCCGGGGCTTTTTCATGTCATGTCGTCCGCAGTCACGTCTTCCGTTTTCGCATTTGGCCGTGCTGGCCACGACGGCCTCCCTTCTGCCCTTCCTGCCGCTTGCGGCGCGCGCAGATGCCTCCGCCGATGCCTCCGCCACCGAAGTCATTGTGGTCGGCCAGAAGAACGCCCCCATTACCGTTGTGCCGCGTGGCCTGTCGGTTTCGCTGGGTAAGGATCAGCTGGGCGCGGTCAATGCCGTCAATGTCGAGGATTTTGTCAAATATGCCCCGAACATTTTCATCCGCAAACGCTTTGCCGGTGACGATAATGGCGTAATTGCCCTGCGCGGGGCCAATATTGTCGAAAGCGCACGCACGCTGGTGCTGGTCGATGGCTATGTCGTCTCCAACCTGCTGGGCAATCGCTGGGATTATGCCCCCAAATGGAATGTCGCCGCCCCGTCTGAGATACGGCAGTTCGACATTGTTTATGGCCCCTATTCGGCGCGCTATAGCGGCAATTCGATGGGCGGTGTGGTCTCCATTACGACCGAGACGCCGAAAAAGACGGAAGCCTTTGGGAATGTCAAATATTTCAGCCAGCCCTATAAGGCCTATGGCGCCGACGACAGCTATAATGGTTATTCGCTGGAAGGCGGTTTCAACTATAAGCAAAAAGAGGGCCCGTGGAGCGCGCGTTTCACCTTCCGTCACTTTGAAAACACCGCGCAGACGATGAATTTTTATAGTCTGGTGCCCTCATCCGCGCCCGGCACCTATCTGCCCGTCACCGGTGCCTATGCCGACAGCCGTCTGGCCGGGCCGGTGTTTAGTGACAATTCGCCGACCGATATTGTGCAGGACCAGCAGCGCCTGCGCATCGGCTATGACTTTGCCAATGGCTGGAAGGCCGATGCCTTCCTGATGGCCTGGAGCACGCAGCAGACTCAGGACAAGTCAGTGACCTGGATCATGGATGCCGATGGTCATCCCGTCTGGGCTACGTCTGCGGGCACTAAGGTTCAGTATGACGGCGTCAACTATATCGCCAAAGGCGGCATGAATGCCTTTATGGAGCGCCGCGAATATATGGCAGGTGGCAAACTGTCCGGTGAATGGAAGGGCTGGGATGTCCGCCTGAACCTGTCCAACTATACGATACCGGACTGGGATTCGCGCGCCTCTCTGGATCCGGTCAATCCGGCCGGCACACGCACCGTCTATGGCGATATCGGCTGGTCGACCTTTGATGGTGTGGCCGAAAAAGCCTTTGGCCGCCATAGCGTCGCACTGGGGGCCAGCGCCAATCAGTACCAGAATGATGTGTTTAACTACACCGTGCCAAACTGGCAATCGACAACAGGCCAGACCCTGTCATCGCGCACCTTTGGCAAAACCGCGCTGACGGGCGTGTTTGTCGAGGATGCAATCGACCTCAACGGGCCGGTCATGACTCTGGGCCTGCGCTATGATGACTGGCGCGCCTTTGACGGCGGCATCAGCAATCCTGACGTCACGCGCACCTATAAGGAACGCCATGAAACGGCGATTTCGCCCAAGTTCAGCCTTCAGGGTGAGGTGGGTGATGGCTGGCAGATGCAGCTTAGTCTGGGCACAGCTTCGCGCTTCCCGACCGTGGGCGAGCTGTTTCAGGGCCGGATCCTAAGCGGCGAAACCGAGCTTGACCCGCTCAGCTTTGATCCCAATCTGAAAACCGAAGTCTCAACCGATGCCAGCCTGATGGTACGCCGCCGCTTCGACAAGATTGTGCTGACCGGCAGCCTGTATGGTCAGGATGTCGACAATGCCATCTATAGCTATTCGGGCACGCTTCCCAATGGCACAACGGTCAGCCGGTATCAGAATGTCGACCGCATGCAGCAATACGGCCTTGAATTCATCTTTGAGTCACACGATCTGCTGCTGAACGGACTGGATATCGAATCCTCCGTATCGTGGATCGATTCCCAGACAGTCAAAAACAGCGCCGCCCCTGAGGCCGATGGCAAGACCTTTCCACTGGTGCCAAAATGGCGCGTCAATGGCCATATCCGTTATGCCTTTACGCCCAGGCTGAACGGCAGCCTCGGCTGGCGCTATGCCAGCCGCCCCGCTGCCAATCTGTTTGGCAATCGCGGTCTGGATGCCTTCGGCAACACAACGGAATATCTGTTTGTCGACACGCGCCTGAGCTATGCGCTGACGCCTGCGGTCGAAATCAGCCTTGGGATCGACAATATCAATAATGATCTGGCCTATCAGTATCATCCCATGCCGCAACGCAGCTATATGCTGGAAGTCAATTACCGGCGGTAGGGCGGCGAAACCCGCACCTATACCTAAAATAAAATCCCCACCTCCGAACGCCTTAGCGTTCGGCAAGGGCGACTGCCCGCCGCCGCCTATGCGGCGATACCTCTCACTAATATGTCGTGCGCCCGCCGGACGTATCAAACACAGAGGCTGTGGTGAAGGAGCATTCCTCAGAGGCCATGAACGTGACCATGGCCGCGCTTTCGTCGACCTCACCCAGACGGCCCATCGGAATCTTGCCGCGCATATATTCAACCTGTGACGGCGGCAATTGCGCCAGTATCGGGCTTTCAAAGGTGGCGGGCGTCAGGGCATTCACGATCACGCCCTTTTGCGCCAGTTCCTTGCCTAGGCTCTTGGTCAGGCCGATCACGCCCGCCTTGGAGGCCGAATAGGCCGAGGCGTTGGGATTGCCCTCCTTACCGGCCACCGACGCGACATTGACAATGCGGCCATAGCCACCGTCCAGCATGTAAGGAATGACTTCGCGGCAGCAATAGAACAGGCCGTTCAGATTGATATTCATCACCTGATGCCAGCTATCGAGCGGAAATTCCCACACAGGCACGGTGGCACCCGTAATGCCGGCGCTATTGATCAGGATATCAATCCGCCCCAGCGCTTCAAAACTTGTTTTGGCCGCTTCCGCCACCGCCGCATGATCTGACACATCCAACGCGACAATGGCGGTCGCGCCGACTTCGGCCTTAGCCGTTTCTAAGGCTTCGGCATTGAGGTCCCACAAGACGACCTTGCCGCCCTCAGATACGATACGGGCAGCCGTGGCCTTACCGAGGCCAGACGCGGCGCCGGTAATGATAGCTGTGCGGTTTTGAAAGCGGTTGGCGTACATTAGGCGATAATCTCCAGACCTTCGAGCGAGAAGGGTATGACCGTCTGGCGTTGCTCACCCAAACGGGTGATGCCAAGGTGCATCTTGTCGCCATGTTGCAGATAGATGGGGTTAGGTTTTTTGCCTTCGCCAACGCCCGGCGGTGTGCCGGTAATGACCAGATCGCCCGGTTGCAGGGTGACAAAGCGGGAAATATAGCTGAGGCACTGGGCGACATTGAAGATCAGGGTTTTTGTGTTGCCGGTCTGCATGCGGCTTCCGTTGACGTCTAAAAACATATCGAGATTATGCACATCACCGACCTCATCGGGCGTCACCAGCCACGGGCCGGTCGGGCAAAACGTATCGCAACCCTTGCCCTTGACCCATTGCGTGCCACGTTCCTTCTGGAAGGCGCGCTCGGAGATATCATTGACCAAAACATAGCCCGCGACATGCGACAGGGCATCGGCCTCATCGACATAGCGGCAGGTCTTGCCGATAATCAGGCCCAGCTCGACTTCCCAATCCATCTTGGTGGCATCGCGCGGCTTCATGACATCGTCATTGGGGCCGCTAAGTGAAGTGATCGACTTAGTGAAATAGATGGGCTCAGGCGGCACGGGCAGATTGCTTTCGGCGGCATGGTCGGCATAGTTCAGGCCCACAGCGATGATCTTGCCGATATTGGCCACAGGCACGCCGTAACGCGGTGTACCCTCGACAACCGGAAGCTTAGTAATGTCAGCGTCTTTGAGCGCCGCCAGTTTCGACAGACGCACCTGCTCAGAGGTGATGTCAGCCACCAGAGATGACAGATCACGGATACGGCCATCCGCATCGACGGCACCGGGCTTTTCCTGACCCTTAGGGCCAAAACGACAGAGTTTCATAGCTTATCCTTTTCAATATCCCTAAGGGCGACCACGCCGCTTAAGGGCTTTAATGCGTGTACGGGCGGTATAGCTTGACGTCCGGATTAAGTTCAACGCCAAAGCCCGGCTTATCCAGCTTACTGACATGCAAACGACCCTTTTCCGGCACCGGCTCCCCCAGCAATTGCGGATGGAACATGGGCGCGACATGATCGGCCTTAGGGGCCATCATCAGAAATTCCGCAAAGGGCGAATTGTGACGGGTAATCACGAAATGATAGGAATAGACGCTTGAGCCATGCGGCACGACCATAATGCCGCGTGAATCGGCCAGAGCCGAAATCTTCAGCAATTCGGTAATGCCGCCGCACCAGCCGACATCGGGCTGAATCAGGTCACAGCAGTCCATCTCCATCAACATGCGGAAACCCCAGCGCGTGGCTTCGTGTTCGCCCGTGGTCACCAGCATGCCCGACGGCACATTTTTCTTAAGCTGCTGATAGCCCCAGTAATCGTCCGGCGAAATGGCTTCTTCGATCCATTTCAGGCCATGAGGCGCGCAAGCGTGCGCCAGACGGGTGGCGTAATTGACATCCAAAGCCATCCAGCAATCATACATCAGCCAGAAATCGTCGCCGCATTTGCTGCGCATATCCGCCAGCATCTCGACGTTTTTCTTCAGCCCCTCATCGCCTTCGATCGGGCCATGCAGGAGCGGCATTTTTCCGCCGATAAAGCCCATATCCTTCGCCAGATCGGGACGCGCACCCGTGGCATAAAACTGTAGCTCATTGCGCACCGCTCCGCCCAGCAGATGATAGACGGGCTCACCGCGCAAACGCCCCATCAGATCCCACAGCGCCAGATCGACACCGGAAATGGCGTTCACCACTATGCCTTTGCGGCCATAATACTGAGAGGCGAAATACATCTGGTCCCAGATGGTTTCATAATCGAACGGGTCGCGGCCTTCGAGGAAACGCGCGAAATGCTTTTCGACCATATAGGCCGCCGGTTCGCCGCCCGTTGTCACCGCAAAACCCGTGGTACCGTCTTCGCATTCGATTTCGACCACCAAAGTGCCCAGAACATTGATGCCGAAGGATTTGCGGCTCTGGCGATATTCCGGATAGCGCCCCATCGAGGTGGCGATATGGTTGTCGATCCAGTGACCTTCGCCCTGATCGTGATAGTCAGCCCCGCCGCCACCTTCGCCGCCCTTAATGACCGAAGCGCGAACCTGTTTGATTTTGGAAAATTTTGTCATTATCTCACCTTGGGATCTCACCATTTGGGATAAAAGATGATATCCCGAACCCTTAAACCTGTTCGCGGGTCAAAAGCCATGCTATCGTCCCATACTTTAGGCGCGAGTACTACAGAATGAAACAAATGCCGTCAATTGACAATTTAGCGCCTGAGCCTGAAGACACAGCCGTCAAGACATTGGGTGGTGCGCAGACCCTGGTGCGCGGGCTGGATGTGATGATGGCGATTGCCGATGGCGCGAAAACCCTGCCTGATTTGTCTGAGGCGATTGGCCTGACGCGATCCACCACGCACCGTCTGGCCACCACACTGGTTGAGCAACGGTTTTTGAACTTTACCCCGCGAGTTGGCTATAGTTTAGGGCCGAAACTACTGCAATTGGGCCATTTGGCGGCACGCAATATGAGCCTGCCGCGTGTCGCGCATGATTACCTGCTGCAATTGTCGCACGACAGCGGCGATACCGTGCATCTGGGCATTATCGAAGACGGCCGCGCCCTGTATCTCGACAAGATTTCCGGTTCGCGCCGCATTGAAATCAGCTCACGCATCGGTGAGCGCCAACCCCTGCGATCCACCGGCATCGGCAAGGCGCTTTTGCTGGATGACACGGAGGCGACCTGGCGCGATGTCTATGCGCGTGAGGCGGCTGACTGGCCGGAATATGGCGTGTCTGAGCCCGAATGGCTGGCGCGCATGCAAAACTATGCGCAGGCTGGCTATGCGCTCGATCTGGAAGAAAACGAAGACCGCATTCGCTGCGTGGCTGCGCCCATCCGGGACGCCGCCAACAAGATCATCGGCTCGATCAGCGTATCGTCCGCCGCACAATATCTCGATGATGAACGCATGGAGGTGTTAAAAGCGCAGGTGCTGGAGACAGTCAGGGCCATTTCCGCCGAATTTGGCTGGCGCGAAGCCCGTAAATAGCGGGGAACGCATACGGGCACGGTGGTGGAGCTAAGCGGATTCGAACCGCTGACCTCCTCATTGCGAACGAGGCGCTCTACCAACTGAGCTATAGCCCCGTGCCGTTACGGATCACACCTTTTAAGCCAAGACGCATGCCTGTCAAGCGCTGCTTAACTTGCAGTCTGGCGCCAAGTCTCTATATAGACAGAATAACTTCAGACAGGGGCACCCGCCAGCATGACCGGTTTCATCTTTTTCATCATCAACGGCCTTTTTACCTTCATTATCTGGTCTTTGATCCTGACGGCGGTGTTGAGCTGGCTGGTGGCGTTTAATGTCATCAATACGCGCAATCGCGGCGTCTATATGGTCATGGATGTGCTCGACCGGATCACCACGCCCATCTTAGCACCCTTCCGCATGCTGATCCCACCCATGGGCGGTCTGGACATCAGCTTTATCGTGGCGTTTCTGGTCATTCGCGGCATTCAGATTTTCCTGCTGCCGCCCGCCGCCCAGACCCTGTATCAACTGATCGGTTAAGCTATTTGGCGCGGCTGTTTGTGCGCCTGACGCCAAAATCGTCGCAAGAGCGCATTGATGGCTGGGACACAGACGACCAGGGCCGCAAATACCTGAAAATCCGTGTGCGCGCAGCCCCTATTGATGGCCGCGCCAATCTGGCCCTGATCGCCTTTTTGGCCAAGGCCTTAGGTGTGCCGAAATCACGCCTGACGCTCATCAGCGGCGACACCGCCCGCCTCAAACAGATTGAGATTGAGGGTGTTGAGGAGGATGAGATTGAAAGGTTGTTGAGGTAAGGCTCAGGGCTCAAATATACCTGTTTGACTTGTTACCGGTTTACCATCAGGTTGCATGTAAAGCCGATCACATGAATGATCACGGATGAAGACATGGCAAACTCTTGGAAGCTACCATCTTTGAGGCAAATTATCTCCCCTAAGGGACGGATATCGCGCACACAATATTTATTACTCATAGCCATTATTTGCCTGCCGTTCGCAGTATTTATCTGTCTCGTTTTGCTTTACATCACGGATTTTAACCTAGAGACCTCAAACCTTATGGCACCCGTGGCGGTGGCTGCGGTAATTCCCTGGATGTTGATGCTGTTCGTTCAAATTAAGCGAGCGCACGATCTCGGCATGCCAGCTATTGTTGTCACACCGATGTTCGTTTCTTTTCCATTTCTCTTCATAACCGCAGTGTTTCCAGCCAGTCACGATGCTTTGGAAATGTGGACCTTTACTGCGTCCGGAATTGTAAAATACGCCAATATAGGGATGGGCACCTACTTCCTGTTGGCACCGGGTGAAAAAGGCCGCAACACGTACGGCCCAGATCCTTTAGATATCCATTAAACAATACCGGAGTTCACATTGTCATCCCAATATGGCTAAGGTCACGACCTTTTGCACGACACGGCCCGTCTTTATCGGAAGCCGCCCTGCTAAATTTTAAAAAACTGAGGCTAATGTGGACGAAGACAAGGCATTTTTTATTCTATTCGGCTTGTGCTGGCTGTGGGTGCTGGGTGTCATACTAACCTCAGTTGTCATGCGTCGCGCAAAAGCAAAAGCCAATTTTCCCTAAAATCCCGTCTGGCGCACCTTACGTAGAAAAGCGTGGAAGTGGTCACTCTGAGAAATCTTGGCTGACCCGCCTTGGTGGCGCCGGTAACTGCCTGCAGGTCTATGTGGATAAGGGGCGGCTCACGGTCATTCCCTTTTTTCCGTTCACGCTCATGTTTCTTCCCGAAATCTATGATCTTGAGCATGTGATACCCATCGGCCATGTCATTGAAGCCTCGATACAAAAGCGTCTGTGGCAGAAAGGCGTGCGCATCATGTACCGGACAAAAACACACAGTACCAGCGCTATCTTCCTTTGGGTAAAGACGCCTGAGAATTTAGTTGCCCTGCTCGGAAAACAAGCTCCGACCGTTATGCGAGGACGATAACGCCTAGGGATGCCATTTCATTGACTGCTTAAAGAGTGGGTATAAGCGCGTCCAGTTGCTCAAACTGCTCACCGTATCCGCTTGTGCTGCCCGAAGCCACGGCCTCATCCAGAGCCGCTTTTGACGGATAAAGATCATGCAGGATCAGCGTGGTCTGACCGTCTTTTTCCGCAAACGTGACCGTGGTGACCGGCCCCGCTTCGTCGCCCTCCTCATTCGTCCACACGATACGTGACGGCGCAATGACCTCAATATATTTGCCGTGAAAAGCCATGGGCTCACCCGAAGCCGGATGGCGGAAGACAAGCCGGTATGAGCCGCCCGTGCGCGCATCCATATCACAGGATATGAAGGCCACACATGACGATTTCGGCGCCCACCAGCGCATGAACAGCTCCGGCGACGTCCAGGCCTCGAACACAAGGCGGGCCGGCGCGTTAAAATGGCGCGTCACCACCAGCTCCCGATCCGACCGGCGCTCGACCGCGGTATTATTTCTGGCTTTGTCCATGGGCTGTTTCTTTCTGTTTTAAGGCCTCAACAATGTCATCCAGGGCGTCAAACCGTCTGGCCCACATCTGACGGTAATTTTCGATCCACGCCGCCTCGTCTTCGAGAGCGCGCCGGCCCAGCGTGCAGGTTCGCACACGCCCGATCTTTCGGGTGGTAACAAACCCTGCCCGCTCCAGCACCCCGACATGTTTTTTCATGCCCGTCAGGGTCATGTGAAACCGGTCGGCCAGCTCGGTAATCGAGGCATCCCTGCGGCCAAGCTGCTCCAGAACCCCGCGCCGGGTCGAATCCGACAGGGCCGTGAAGGCGGTATCAAGGGGCGCTATATACTGAACCATTTGGTTCAGTATATAGCCTGAGATGTAAGGGTGTGCAAGTGGAAAAACGCATTGGCCGTGTCAAGATCACGCTTCTGCCACGACCCCGCCCCGCCTCCCTCAAACAAATTGAGATAGAGGCTGGGACGATGATGAGGTTGCAGGTTGTTAGATAAATATTCTATCGGACAATTGAGACATACGTGTTTAACCAATAGTCCAATTCTAGGGTAGCCGGTTTGAGTTGTTTAGGGCCGTGTGCTCCTTGGAAAACATACTTCATCATTTGTAATTAACCGTGCAATTTCAGAAAATTAATATGAAATCCTTAGGCTATAGTGCTAAGCACGGCAGCATGATTGCTGCAGTCAAAGAGCAAAACAATCAGGGTCGTACGGCTTGGAGTGCTTCAATTTTCTGGATTTTCACCAGTATATTTATCGGTCTAATCCTTTTCTACACAGGATCCGTATACGCAAAGGACATTAGTATGAGCCATACCGTAACCTGTGATTACAGGCCGGAATGTGCAATTTACAGCGTGACCATTGATGATAACGGCCACGTTACTTTTGAAGGGGCAGGCGGTGTAATCGTCAGGGGCAAACACAGCTATCGAGTTGCACCGGATCAAATCGCCCCCCTATTACAGTCGTTAGAAGCGGTAAATTTCTGGAATTTACCCGATAAATACACTGGACCTGCCGTAGACATCAGGGGAGACACAATAAAAGTCATTAAAGACGGCAATGAAAAGTCCATAACGGACTTTTTCGGCGAGGCCGCAGGCTTACCAAAAGTTATTCACATTGTTGAAGCCAAGCTAGATGACATGGCTAAGATTGATGACTGGCTATTTCCATCTGTAGACACGTTATTAAAATTGGATGACGAAAATTACGATTACAGCACGATCGCCGGAGCCGAAATGGCTTTGGAGGCGACCTTAGAACCGAAAGTTTCAGACGACTTTATAACCGGGCTTCTCACACGCGGCGTTCCTCTTGAGGGGGGCAGTATCATGACGTGGAGGTTCTTAAAAAATTTCGACTTAATCGATGCGGCTGCGCTAGCAGGCAGAACTAAAATAACGAAGGTCATATTACGAGATCACCCGTTTGGTGAGGACGAAACCTCCCAAGCTAAACTCGCGCGCGCCTTTGCTTACGGTATTCGAAGCGGGAAGGCTGAAATGGTCCGTGCATTTCTGGACTATAATCCGCCAATGACATTTATCAAACCAACAGGCTTTTCTGACGAGATGGAATTGGACAAAACCGGAGCGCTTTGCGAGATTATTGATAGCCCTGACGCCTTGCTTATTGCAAAGCTACTCATTGATGCTGGCGCTGATGTTAATTTTCGAGACTCGCAGATGCGGACACCTGTTTTAATGGCCGCCAACGAAGATGTGGCCATATTCCTTTTAGAGAATGGAGCAAATGCTCGGGCAGGTGATTATGAGGATAACGGCCTTGAGGAAAGGGCTAGTCAATATAATTGGTTACGTGTTTCGGCTTGGCTAAATCACCATGATAGAACGCAAGTGATAACACCTAAAACCGTCCGTTAACGCGAAAAGTCACTTTGAAGGCATGACAAGCCCCCCCTTGGAAAAAAAAAAGCCCCCGATGCGAAAGCGTCGGGGTTTAATTACAGTGTACGGATTGATGTAACCGAAACAGCCGCAGCTTTGCGAAGCTGATCATTGATCGCTTGCGATATTTTAGAGCCAGACTACGGCCTGCTTATCGAAGCCGTTATATAGGCGCTAAAGGGGCGGGTATATGAGGATTTTATGTGTGTCAGACGGCTCTGTCGGCTCTAACCTTGCTCTGTTTCGTCATTGCGGGGATGACGCTTACGCAGCAAACGTAGGCGCGCGTTTCGTATTGGTGGCAGTGAAGCAATGGTTGCCGATGTAGCACCAGTGGCTAAAATCGCAATAGCTATGCCGGGGATACTATCCAGCGGAAAATAGTGAATCCATATAAAGACCACTGGATATGCAAGGGAAGGGATTACGTTTAAAATTTTATCGCGCGTTTCACGTCTCATTACTTTCTTTTCCCCTTAATATTGATGAAGTGTAGGCCTAAAATAGGTTAAATTATATTATTTCCTACTTGCTGATTTATGCCTCTAAACTACATCAAAAAAAGCCCGCTACGCCGTTGCACCGGAGGCTTGATTGTCAGCATGCGGAAGATTTAGCCACGACTCCCGCAAGTTTAGTGTCTGCGTTCACAGCTCTCATTCCCATTGTTTTTGTCATCATTTTTGGTTATATTGCATACAGATGCGAGGTGAATTTGATGGCTCAAACAACTCTGACGGTGCGTGTAAGCGGCACTCTCAATGATTTCGTTGCTCAAAATGTGGGCGAGAATGGCGCTTACGAAAACGTCAGCGAGTATATTCGCGACCTTATTCGCAAAGACAGAGATAAGGCCGATGAAGCTGCTTTGCAAAGACTAAAGGCCGAATTGACGCATGCCTTTGCGGCGCCTGAGTCGTCTTACAAACCCATGTCTGCGGCTGACGTGATCGCCCGGAATCGTAAGTAATTA
>JBAWDM010000047.1:0-4541 GCA_049590735.1 Asticcacaulis sp.
CAGTTCATTTTTAACTTCGACACGCAACGGATCATGCAGGCCCTGCCCTTGCTACGTTACAGACGGCGGTTACTGCCAATCTCCTAGGGCCGCCTGCCAAAGCGTCAGCGCAGATATGGCCGCCGTATCTGCACGCAGAATGCGCGGCCCCAAATTAACCGGATAGACATCCGCGCGTGCGCGCAGCTTTTGGCGTTCTGTTTCATCAAAACCGCCTTCGGGGCCAATTAATATCGCCGCCTTTTTGTGCGTCAGAGTCGATAAGACCTCCAGCATGGGCCTTGTGGCACGGGCATCGTCTTCATGGGTTGAATCCTCATCGCCAAACAACAGGACATCGACATCAGGCTCAGCCAGATAAGCCTCCAGCTTTATCGGGGCCAAAATCTCCGGCACATCCAGCCGTTCCGTCTGTTCGGCGGCTTCGCGGGCGATGATGTTCAGCCGCTCCAGCTTGACATGATCCGATTGCGTCCGCCGCGTCATCAGAAGCTGTATGCGGCGTACGCCAAGCTCCGTGGCCTTTTCGACTATATATTCCAGCGGCCCGCGCTTGATCAGGGCCACGGCCAGTACCGGCCCTGCGGAGAGAGGCTGCGGGCGGGTCTGTTCGGTGAGCGTCAGGGTCACATGGCGCTTGCCAGCCTCGGTGATTTGCGCCGTCCATTCACCGTCACGGCCATTAAAGACGGATACCGCATCACCTGTGCCTTTACGCATCACAGATGTCAGATAGCGCGCCTGATCTGCCCCCAGAAGAAGGCTCAGACCGTTAGTAAAAACAGGGGTCGGTTCAGCGATGTACAGACGTATCACAGGCTTTAATCCGGCAGGGGAATGAATTCGATCTCATCCCCCGGCACCTTTGGGAAGGTCTGCGCCTTCCAGTCGGCCTTGGCCTTTTCGATGCGGGCCGGATCGGAGGAGACAAAATTCCAGTAGATAAACCGCTCCGTCAGACGCTCGCCGCCGATAATCACGAAATGCGCAGCGTCCAAAGCCCTGACCTGAACATCCGCGCCGGGCACCAGTACGGCCATGTCGTGCGTCTCAAGACGCTGGCCATCAATGTCGATTGTGCCCTCACACAGATACAAAGCGCGCTCTTCTGCGGTATCGGGTACGGCCAGCACGGCACCGGCCTGTAATTTGGCCTCGACATACAGGGTCTCAGCATAGGTTTTTACCGGAGAGGTCAATCCGTAGGCAGACCCCATCATGACGCGCACCTCGACGCCATCCTTGCTGAGCCCAGGTATTTCCGCCGCCTTATAGTGGAAAAAGGCAGGTTCCATCTCCTCATCCGCTTCGGGCAGGGCCAGCCACAATTGCAGGCCATCGAGACGGCGGGTCGTCTGGCGCGCGGCATCTTCTTCGCGTTCGGAGTGCGTAATGCCTTTACCGGCCACCATCAGATTGATATCGCCCGGCACGATGATTGAACGCGTGCCCAGAGAATCTCTGTGCAGAATATGGCCGTCAAACAAATAGGTCACTGTGGCCAGATTGATATGCGGGTGCGGACGGACATTGATCCCCGGCCCTGCGGGAAACTCCGCGGGGCCCATATGGTCAAAAAAGACCCACGGCCCCACCTTGCGCTGTCTGGCAACCGGCAAAACCCGGCGCACTTTAAACCCGCCTAAATCTTTTTCCTGCCCCGGAATGATCAGGCTGATAGTGGCAGACAGGGGAGATGGGGTCATGGTCTTTGGCCTTCGTGTCAGGGATTGCTAAGGGCAATAACATGAGCCGCGCCGTTTTAAAATCAATGAGGCATGCGCTTTTTTAAAAATTGATTTTTCGCGCCATCCATTCGGCCGCCAGTTGCGGCCAGACGGCGTGCGTCCCGTCTGTGTCACGCAGCGCAAAACCGTGTGGGGCCTGACCAAATATATGAGCATCCAGATCTCTGCCGGTATCACGGGCCGCCTTTATGATATTGAGCGCATGGTCTATGGGCACAGCCTGATCGTGCAGGGCATAGGCTAAAAACACCGGACAATCGGGCAGACCGTGCGGCTCAGCCGCAATGCCGATCGGCCAGTCATTATAGAAGGCCTGTTTTTCAGGGGGCGGATAATCGGGCTTTCCGGCCGGGTATTTATATTCGGCATGATTGGCATTGATGGGGGCATAGGCGATCAGGACTCCTGCGGCTTTAGTTTGCGGCTGACAGGCTATGACGCCCGCCAGATGTCCGCCGGATGACAGGCCCATGATAAAAAGGGGCACATTGCGTTCAATATGGCGGAGGGCCAGCATGGCATCCGTTAAGGCAATGTCCTTGGGCCAGACATCGCCTGAATGGATCGCGCCGGGCAGACGATGCACCAGAACACTGGCGCTGTAACCCAGACGATTCAGCCATAAGGCCACCTCAACGCCTTCGCGGTCGTGCATCAGGCGCAGATAGCCACCGCCGCTGCAAACCAGCACGTGCCCAAGCGGGTTTTCTACATCATAGATGTGCAGTTCAGGCCGGTTTACCTGTTCCACAACGCGATCCGGCCATTGACCCAACTGCATATTTTCAGGGCCATTATCTAAAATTATAAGACGGGTGGGTTTCATCACAATCTGCCTTTTGTCCTGCCAGTTTTAATCTGTTTGTAAAAATGGTGATCTATATGATTTTAAGGGTTTACCTGAGAAAAAACGCCTATACCTTGTATAGTGAAACCCTCGCATAAGCCGTAAACGAACGGCATATTCAGCGGAGCCCAACGCGTATGAGTCTAGTCGCCAATATTAAGCGTGATGTCACCTTTATTAAGCGCCTGCTGCGTATTCTTCGCCGTATCGGGCCGGTAAAGCCGGACTCGCCTGATCTTGTCTGTGATGATTTTGAAGCGGCGGCCAGCAAATATCCAAACAATTTAGCGATCAGCTTTGAAGGCAGGAGCCTTACCTATCTGCAACTTGATACCCTGGCCAACCGTTATGCCCATTGGGGCCGCCAGCGC
Source organism: Asticcacaulis sp. (assembly GCA_049590735.1). Taxonomy (GTDB): domain Bacteria; phylum Pseudomonadota; class Alphaproteobacteria; order Caulobacterales; family Caulobacteraceae; genus Asticcacaulis. The sequence continues at coordinate 2,967 of JBAWDM010000047.1, forward strand.
GGGTTAAAACCCGGTGATACCGTGGCCTTGTTTTTGCCCAACCGGATTGACTATATCGCCATCTGGCTGGGTTTTAATAAGATCGGCGTCATTTCGGCCCTGATCAATAATTCGCTGACGGGCGCCGGGCTGGCGCACTGCATCAACATTTCCGTAGCCAGCCTGACCATAGTGGATCAGACAACGCGAGTCTGCTTTGAAGAGATTCAGGATCAGATTGTCCGTCATCAGGCCCTGTGGGTACTGGATCTGCCACGCGACGCTGAGGCGGAGAACCGGCGCGACCTCAATACGGCCCTGAAAGGCGTGTCGAGCGTCCGGCCGGAACGGCAATTCCGCAGCCATCTGACCGCCAAGTCGATTGCGCTTTATATCTATACATCGGGTACGACAGGCTTGCCAAAAGCGGCCCGCATTTCCAATACCCGCGCCCAGCTCTACATGAAGGCCTTTGCGGGCCTGGCCAATATGAAGCCGGAAGACCGGCTTTATTGCGTGCTGCCGCTTTATCACGCCACGGGCGGGCTGTGCGGCATAGGTGCGGCCCTGATGAATGGCGCTGGTGTCGTCCTCAAGCGCCGCTTTTCCGCCAGCCAGTTCTGGAGCGATGTCCGTAAGGAAGGCATAACGCATATTGTCTATATCGGTGAGTTATGCCGCTATCTGGTCAATTCACCGCCCTCACCCAATCCCGAAGATGAAGTCCGTCACAAGGTGCGCATGGCCTTTGGTAATGGGATGCGCCCCGAAGTCTGGGACCGGTTCAAGGCGCGCTTCAAAATCAAAGATATTCTGGAATTTTACGGCTCCACCGAAGGCAATGTCTCCTTGTTTAATCTGGACGGGCGTTCGGGGGCCATTGCCCGCGTGCCCAAGCTGTTGAAAAGCAAGTTTAATGTGCGTTTGGTGCGGTTTGATGTCGAAACGGAAATGCCGGTACGCCAGCCAAACGGCCTGTGTTATGAATGCAAACCCGGTGAGATCGGTGAGGCCATCGGGGCCATTGCCCATGATGCCCGCCATGCCTATTCCGGTTATGCCGATAAGGCCGCCTCTGAAAAGAAAATCCTCAAGGACGTGTTCAAAAAAGGCGATGCGTGGTTTCGCACCGGCGATTTGATGCGTCAGGACAAGGCCGGTTATCTCTATTTTATCGACCGGATCGGCGATACCTTCAGGTGGAAGGCCGAGAATGTCTCCAGTGCCGAAGTGGCTGAATATTGCGCCTCGGCGCCGGGTGTTGAAGAAGCCATCATCTATGGCATGCCGGTGCCGCATTGCGACGGCAAGGCCGGCATGGCCGCTTTGATTGTCAACGAAGACTTTGATTTACAACAGTTTAAAAATCATGTGGACAGCAAGCTGCCGTCCTGGGCGCGGCCCTTATTTGTGCGTCTGTTACAAAATGTCGAAACCACTGGCACATTCAAATATAAGAAAATGGATCTGATCACGGTTGGTTATGACATAAACCAGACGACGGATCCGCTTTTTGTCAGTACGGGCGATGCCTATGTGCCCCTGACGCCTGAGATCATGGCTGAGATTGCGGCAGGCACGATACGGCTTTAAGCC
>JBAWDM010000048.1:0-8931 GCA_049590735.1 Asticcacaulis sp.
GGATCGGTATGTGCCGCCATAAGAATGGATTCGGGTTCTTTCATGATCACCTCTTATTAATCCTTACGTTTCTTGTTTAGGCGTTTCTTTTTTTAAGCAGGCGTTTCTTGTTTAGGCAAACACGCCAAGATAAAAAATAAGCGCTCTATCAGTGATATGGCCTCGCGAAACTGCAGCAGATTCGTCGGTTTAACAATATAGGCATTGGCATGAAGTTGATACGCTTTCAAAATCCTGTCTTCCGCCCCTGAATTCGACATGATGATGACCGGTATATGTTTTAAACGATCATCCGTCTTGATCTGGTTTAAAATCTCCACCCCGCTTGCCATAGGCAATCCCATATCCAGCAGGATCAAATCGGGTAGCCGCCTGCCACTATATTCTGCCTTTTGCGACAGTATGGCGAGCGCCATTTCTCCCGTTGACGCAATCGTGAGGTGTGTTTCAACCTCTGCGCTTTTGAAAGCATGCTGTATCAAAAGCGCTTCACCACGATTGTCATCTACCAAAAGAATCTCGGCTGAACGTCCACCGTCCATGAGTCTTTTCGTCATCGCTACAAGCCCCCGACGTCGTCCGGATCATGTCCGATGTTTGCGCCATAGGTTTTTAAAAAGTACCCGACACGCTAACATTGCATAATAAGCGTGACCAGCTTTTATCCGCATGCCACGGATTTAATTATGCCGGTATCCGTATTAAAAATAATGGTTTGACGATTATTGCGATATTCCTGCGTGACTATGCAGGTGGAGCAGACCACCCGACGCAGAGACGGATCTAGCGGCACGGGAATATCCGTACGAGGCTTACCCACCAGATACTGCAAAGGTTGCGCGCCGCACTTGTCCTCGGCCATAGGCTTATAGACTTCGGCTGGCGGCGTGGGGGCAGGCCTGGCCACCGGCGTTTGATAAGCGGTTATATGAACCGGTTTCGCGGGCGGTGCAGACGGCGTTGCCGCACAGCCCGCCAACAGGATAACAGACAGCCCCGACATGAAACCCAGCCTATGTGTCTTCATTGCATCTTCTCCCATCGCCCCTGACTGTTTTGTTTCCAGTAGGCCAGTTCATGACCGTCTGATTTAAGCATTTTCCATTGCGCGCGCGCCCATGACAAATGATCCTCATCCGCGCCTTCGAAAACGATCAGACAACGTTGCAGGCCGTTTATATCCGGCAAATCCGTAGGACTGACCGAGACATAGACCTCAGCCTGATTGACCATTGCCCCCGACGTACCCAAAAGGATGGGCTGCCGTTCAGCCAAATCGTCGCCTTCAACGCCATGCGCCAGAAAGGATGCAGGGCTATATGTCCATAACTGGCTATTTAAAGCATCAATCTTGTCATCCTCAAGACCATGCACATAGGCACGCCAGCCTTTTTGCACGACTTTTTCCAGCAGATCCGGCAAGACCTGCATCATGGGCGTTTTCTCAAGATGGTAAAACCAGAAGTCAGGCATGGCCCAGCCGCCTAGCTCTCATAATGATTCGCAACCAGCTGATTTAAAGTCCGGACACCAAAACCCGTGGCGCCTTCCGGCACAGTGGGTATGCGTTGTTCATTTGTCCAGGCCGTAGACGCAATGTCCATATGGGCCCAGGGCACATTATTGACAAAGCGTTGCAGGAACAGAGCGGCCGTAATGGAGCCGCCTGGACGCCCGCCAATATTGCGGATATCGGCTATTTTGGAGTCAATCTGCTTTTCGTACTGGGTTGGCAGGGGCAGACGCCAGGTGTTTTCGCCGGCCGATTTAGAGGCCTCACCTATTTTCGTCGCTAAATCATCATTATTGCTAAAGACGCCGGCATAGTCTGTGCCCAAAGCAATGATGATGGCGCCCGTCAGTGTGGCCAGATCAATCATGAATTGCGGCTTGAAACGATCCTGACAATACCAAAGCGCATCCGCCAGCACCAGACGGCCTTCGGCGTCCGTATTGATCACCTCAATGGTCGTGCCCGACATGGCTTTCACCACATCACCGGGCCGCTGGGCATTGCCGTCCGGCATGTTTTCCACCAGCCCCACTATGCCGATGGCATTGACCTTAGCCTTGCGACCCGCCAAAGCCATCATAGTGCCGACAACGGCCGCGGAACCGCCCATGTCCCATTTCATGTCTTCCATGCCTTCGGCCGGTTTTATCGAAATGCCGCCGGTATCAAAGGTGACGCCCTTACCGACAAAGGCCACGGGTTGCGCCGCCTTATCGGCCGCCCCCAGCCATTGCATGACCACCAGCTTTGATTCCTTGCGGCTGCCCAGCCCGACCCCCAGCAAGGAGTGCATGCCCAGGGCTTCCATCTCAGGCACGCCTAACACTTCAACTTTAAGACCCAGAGATTCCAGTTCCACAAGGCGATCGGCATAGGATTGCGGATAGAGCACATTGGCCGGTTCAGACACCAGATCACGCGCGAACAAAATACCATCGCGTAACGCCGCCAGTGGCGCGAAAGCGGCCTCAGCTGCGCTGACATCATCGCAAACCACAGTGACTGATTTCAACGATGGCGCTTTTTCAAGTTTGGCTGCGCCAAAATATTTATCAAAGCGATACGAGGCCAAATGAAAGGCCAGAACCGCATGGGCCACCAGATCAGCGCTGTAACCCGTGACATCCAGACTCAGGCTCTCGCAACCGGAGGCCTTCACGGCATGATACAGGCTGGCGGCCAGTGTTTCCATCGCTGCGGCATCCAGCGTGCCCAGATCCCCGCCGCCAACCACAGCCAAAGCCGCCATGGCCGAACCCGCCGGTTGACTGATCCATTGCACCTTGCCGCGCGCCACTTTGAAATTAACAACAGTCAGAGCGGACCTGATCTCTGTCGCAAGGCTTGTGCCCAAAGCTGAAAAACCGGCACTTTCTGCGCCATTTTCACCCAGAATTACAGAATGGCACGTCCCTTCGGGCACTTTGGAAGCCAGTTTGATAATAAGCGATGATTTTGAAGCAGAGGTGGGCATAGGCGATAGTCTCCGAAAAATATCAGGCCGTCTGAACGACGCATTGGCCTTTATCCTATGCGCCTTTTCCAAAATCGAATGAAGCCTTTTTTGCAATTTTCCTGTGAACGCCCCCCGCAGACAGCGTCAAATTTAGCAGTCTGGCGAAGAATTTCAGGGGCTTGCATGACGACCGCTTGTAATTAACGCCGTAAGCGGTCAAAAGAGGGGCAGACTCCGGCTCATTATGGGTTAGCCTAAGCATGCGTACACTCGACCGCTATATATTCCGCCAGATGTTTCTGCCGATTGGCGGGGCCGTGGTGGCATTGACGGCCATTGCCTTACTCAGTCAGTCCCTGACTCAGTTTGATCTTGTGGTTGAGCGCGGGCAAAATGCCTGGGTCTTCATAAAAATCACCCTCCTGTCGATGCCACAGCTTACGGGGCTGATTTTTCCCTTGGCTCTGTTTGTCGGCACACTGGTGGCCATGACCCGCATGCAGGGAGAACATGAGTTCACGGCGGCCTTTGCCGGCGGCATGTCACTGATGCGGGTCGCCTATCCGGTGCTGCGCATTGCCATCTATTTCACGCTGATCAGCCTGGTGGTCACTCTGTTCATCCAGCCGCTAACCAATCGCGCCATGCGTCAGGAAGTGTTTAATGTCAAAAATGACCTGATATCCAGTCTGGTAAGAGAAGGTGATTTTTCAACCTCCGAAAGCGGACTGACCATTTATGTGCAACGTATCGACCAAAATGGTCTTTTGCGGCAAATATTTATGCGCACACCCGGCACAAACGGCAAGGATCAGACCTTTGCCGCCAAGGAAGGCCGCATCAAAAAAATTGACGGCAACTCCATTCTGGTCATGCGGCATGGCTCTAACCAGCAACTTGCCGGGAATGGCATATTGGATCACCTGACCTGGGATGAATACAGTTTCGATATCACCTCTTATTTTGCCAGCGATGATTATCTCCAATATAAAGAAGGGGATCGCTATATGCATGAGCTGATATTTCCAAACCTGACTTTCAGCGCCGAAAAGTTCAGTTGGCAGAAATACTATGCCGAAGCCAATGCGCGCATAGCCAACCCGCTTTATAACCTCAGCTTTGTTTTGCTGGCCATAGTCAGCGTGCTGGGCGGTAAATTCAGCCGTAACGGCTATGCGCAACGTATCGCCATTGCCGCCTTTCTGGCGATCAGCGTGCGCATTTTCGGTGTCGTTGTCGAATCAGCCGCGGGGGATGCTTATATATTGAACTTCCTACAATATGTGGTGCCGCTGATCCCGGTTATAGTCTGTATAAACCTGATCCGTAAGCAGGATGGCGCCGGTAGCGTTATGCGTAAAAAACGCACGGGCGATCTTCATGCGTTGAAACCATTATAGGGGGAAATGCCATGAAACCATCATCCGCTCTGCCCTTTATGGAACAGTTGAGCTATCTGAATCCGTGGCGCAAAAGCCATCTGGAAACCTATATATTAAAAACATGCATCACGGCCTTTTTGTCGTCATTCATGGTCGTGGCCAGTCTGATATTTTTGATTGAATATGTCAGCATATCCAAATCCTTAGGCGGAAAAATTGATGTTTCCGGCATATCGGTCATCGGTTTGATGCTTCAAAAATCACCCGGATCAATTCTGGTGCTTTTGCCATTTGCTTTTTTGTTTGGTGCCTTATTCGCCTTCGTCAACCTTAACCGGCGCAGTGAACTGATTGCCATGCGCGCCGCAGGCGTATCGGCGTGGCGCTTTGTGACGCCCGCCGCTGTACTTGCCTTTGTGTTCGGGCTGTTTACGATCGGGGTTCTTAATCCCATCGCTTCAAATCTCAGCGATCAGTATGATGTGATCGCAAGCCGCCTCAATGCTCAGGAAAATATACAAAATACCGGTGGTGTATATCTACGGCAAGGAGACGGCCACCAGCAGATTGTTATACGCGGCGAAAGTCAGGATAAAAAAAACGGACATCTGAACGGCGTTACTTTCTGGATATATGACATCAGTGCGGATGAGGTGCCGGTATTTCGTAAGCGTATTGATGCTCGCGAAGCCATTTTAAAGCCGGGCTACTGGATGCTTAAAAATGCTCAGGAGGCGACTGTGGCGGGCCCGGCCATCCCTGCTTATGATGTCCTGACAATCCCCTCCAATCTGAACCCGGAAAAAGCCTTCCGTAAATATGTCTCCACTCAGGCTGTTCCCTTCTGGCGACTGCCCGGTCTTATACATCAAAACAGGATTTCCGGCTTTTCAACGGCAGACTATGAACTTAAGCTGTATCAGTTGCTGGCAACGCCCCTGATGTTTGCTGCCATGACGGCATTGGGTGCGGTGTTTTCCTTACGGCTTATGCGCTTGGGGGGTATGACCGGGTTGGTTATTTCCGGCATTAGCCTTGGTTTTGTCGTTTTTTTCGTCAATCAACTCTTTTCATCCATGGGTAAGGCGGGATTGATACCCATCTTTCTTGCCGGATGGACGCCGGCCGTTCTGGCTATGCTGGCGGCTATGACGCTGCTGGTTTATACGGAAGACGGATAAATGTAAGGTCAGGCCATCATATAAGGCTTGCTGGTATCCTGTTGTGTTTAATATGCTATATGAACCGGCATGTATTACGCACGGTTCGTCCCGGACCGCCCTGCTCTATGACTGTGACCTTAAACGTGATTTTTGCTACAGGATGTTAAGTTCCGCCTATGACGAAGCGCTATAAACTCAAGCTGGGTGCGGGTCTGGTATCCCTTATTGCTGCCGGTGCAGGCTGTGGCCATGCGATGGCGCAAGCGCGCTCGGCCACGGTCGTCAATAACATAACCGGCACGCAGCTTTCCTTTGAAATGGCCATGGCGCAAATTGCGGCCGCAGAAGCCGTAGCAACTGTTAGTCCGCCGGTTGAGAGAACGCCGACGACACCAGGTAAAGACGGGCTGACACAAGATTCGTCCTATGTCGAAGCCGATCAGATAAAGACGACTGAGGACGGAAATACGGTTGCTGACGGCAAGGTTGAAATGCGCACGAATGATCGCACCATTCGTGCCGACCAGATCACCACCAATGCCGACACAGGCGTCACGGTTGCGTCAGGAAACACCCAGACGATCAACGAAGACGGCAGCGTTCAATTTGCTGACTCGATTACCTATGATGATAATAATGAAACCGGCGTTAGTGAAAACTTTGCTGCGATAAGCAATAATAATTCCAAGGTTTTTGCGCGTCGTTTTGAGCAGGTGAGTCCTGAAATCAATCAACTCACCAATGTCATCTATACGCCCTGTGCCCTATGCGTAAAAAAGGGGGAAACCCAACCGCCTACCTGGTCGATTGAAGCGGGCAAGATTACCCAGCGTAAAGACAAGAAGATGGTGTTCTATAATAATGCCGTCATTAAAATTCATGATGTGCCTGTTCTTTATACGCCCTTCCTTTGGACACCCGATCCCGAACTGGATCGGGCCTCAGGGTTTCTGACACCTAAAATTGGCACAGGACGTAAACGCGGTTTTTCCTATGAGCAGCCCTATTTATGGTCGATTTCGCCCTACCAGTATCTGATCATAAGTCCGCAATTTAACGCCAGCGTTAATCCCCTGCTCAATTTGGAATATCAGCATCATTTCTACTCGGGTATATTCCATGCGCGCTTTGGCATTACCGATGATGCCTTTTTCGATAACAGGGGGGATCGTCATGGCGCGTCAGCGACTCGTGGCTATGTGTTGGCCGATGGCGCTTTCAAAATTAACCCGGACTGGCGCTGGAGCTTTACAGCCCAGCATGTGGAAGACGATTTTGAGCCCGGCACCTATCTGGGCAATGCTTTCCCTAATGGCGGCACATATGCCAATTTCTTTGAACGCTATAATATAGATGGAACCTTCCAAAAGGTCGGCGATCTGAGCGTGGATTCCAGGCAACTGATCAATCAGTTCAATGTAACTCGGCAAGTATCCAACGCCTATTTTGCTCTGACCATGGCCAGTTTTCAAAGCCTGCAATTCGGAGGGTTTCTTGACCAGGACGGCAGTTTACCCGTTGACGAACAAACGCGTCTGCAGCCCTATACAACAAGTTCAGACTTTTTTCCTGTTATCGCGCCGCAGATCGAAGCCTATTGGTCGCCCCGGTCCCGTCTTCTTGGCGGGCAATTGACTCTGTCGGCCAATGCCATCGCTATCTATCACAAAACACTTTCCACCAATATCAATGGTCTCAGAGCTATTGATATCGGTGCACCTGAACTTTCAGATGGCGTGACCGGTTATGACACCATGCGCGCCAGTGCCGGGGCCTCATGGTACGGCGACATGACCACGCACTACGGTCTGAAGTGGGGGCCATTCTTTGATGTCCGGCATGATGAATACAATGTCACCCATCTGGATGCAGACGGTACATCCGGCAAGGTGTCCCGCGATCTGGGCACGGCGGGCCTTAATCTCAGCTATCCTCTTTATCGTAAGTTCGATAAATTCATCGCCATTATTGAGCCTGTTGCGCAATTGGCAGTATCGCCTGATGCTCAGACTAACCCTTATCTGCCGACAGAAGACAGTCAGAATATTGAATTTGATGAAACTACGCTTTTTAATGTAAATAAATCAACGGGTTTCGATATTTATGAAGCCGGTTCCCGCCTAAGTCTGGGATTACGCAGCGAGTTGCGCTTTAATTCCGGTATGAATGTGCAAGGCCTTATCGGTCGCATCTTACGCTCCGACCCGGAAGCACAATTTTTACGAACCGTCGCCGTTAACGGTGAAAGTTATACGTACGATCCTTCGGGCATTGGAAATAAGTCGTCTGACTGGATTGTTGATGGCAGTTTTGACACAAAAAAAGGATTCAACGGTTATACACGTTTACGGCTTGATGGTGACTCAGGACGTCTAAGCCAAGGTGAGTATGGCCTTAGTGTTATGAATTCACGTACAATGGCGACCTTCCGCTACATTATCAATAATCGCCTGACCCGGTCGCAAGTCACATACTATTATAGCGGGTATAATGGCTCGACCTTTGATAATGACCTGAGATCTATCCGACTTGCTGAGATTGCCTCCAACGGCAAACTAAAGACATTTGGTGATAATTATCGCAATATTCAGCTTTACGCTCAGCATTTCTTTAATGCCAACTGGGGCGTTTCCGCCCGTCTTGATCGTGATATGGTCAATAATACGTGGCGGCGTTCAACTGTCAGCTTAATCTATCGTGATGATTGCAGTAGGTTTGAACTGGTTTATCAGCGTAATGACACTCAGATCACAGCCATTAATAATAAACCTTCCTCTTCGATCTTCTTCCGCCTTAACTTAACCACATTGGGATCATCACCTTCCACTTTTAATGATGTTCGCTAAACACAGGTCAAGCCTCAACGCCTATGCCCCAAACTACTCCACATTCCAGCTTCACATTCAAAATCTTAACCGGCATTTTGCTGCTTGCGCTGGGTTTCAGCGCCCAGGCAGTTTGCGCTCAGGGCTTTGGCCAAACGCCTGATACGGGGGCAGCGGCGCAAGCTTCACACACCGTTCAGGGGCCAGCGGCTCAGGCCCCGCAATTGCCACCCCTGAGCGAAGGGATTATGGTTTCGGTCAATAATGACATGATCACCTCCTATGACATCAAGCAGCGCATGTTACTCCTGATTGTCAGTTCCGGCGTTCAGGTCACACAGGAAACCTACCCTGCCTTTCAGCAGCAGGCCCTCAACAGCCTGATCGAAGAACGTCTGCAGCAGCAGGAACTGGATCACTGGGAAGTCAAGGTAAGCAAAGAAGAGGTCGACCAAGAAATCGAACGGATGGCCAAACAAAGCAATCTGACCTCAGATCAGCTTCTGGCTGAACTCAAACAGGTAGGAGTAGAGCCCGAAACCCTGCGCTCGCAAATTTCCGCCCAGATTGGCTGGAGCACACTGGTGGGTGG
>JBAWDM010000049.1:0-3580 GCA_049590735.1 Asticcacaulis sp.
GACGTTGACACCGTTGATGTCCTCCGGGCCGGAATCCCCACCGCCGCCACCAACTGCAAGCGAACGTTTCGCTTCGGACAGCTCTTTTTCCAGACGTTTGCGTTCAGCCAGCAGGGCTTCGACCCGCGCGCCAACCTGCGCGACCGGCACCTTGAACTGGTCGGCCAGACCTTGCGCCACAGAGGCCTGATCCAGCAGATATTGCCGCGCCGGTTCGCCGGTAAAGGCTTCGATGCGGCGAATACCCGCCGCCACACCACCTTCGGAAATAATCTTGAACAGAGCAATGTCACCTGTGCGGGCTACGTGCGTACCACCACACAGTTCAACCGAATAATGCCCCTCACCTTCGAGTGCATCGCCAAGCGCAAGAACGCGGACTTCGTCGCCATATTTTTCGCCAAACAGGGCCACAGCCCCGGCTTCAATGGCCTTTTCAGGCGACATCAACTCCGTGGTTGCCGCCTGATTCTGCAGGATGACCGCATTCACCTCGGCTTCGATACGGGCAATGTCCGCTTCGGTCAAAGGCGCGCCATGACTGAAGTCAAAACGCATGCGATCGGCATCAACCAACTGGCCTTTTTGCGCCACGTGCGGTCCCAAAACATGTTTCAACGCCGCGTGCAACAGGTGAGCCGCCGAGTGATTGGAACGTGTGGTACGGCGTTTATCGGCATCCACCTTCAGTTCGACCTTATCGCCGACCTTAAGTGTGCCATCGGTGATAAGCATTTGGTGCACAATCAACTCACCCGCCTGACGATAGGTGTTTTTGATCACGCCCTGACCATGCAGCAATTCTGCGGTGCCGGTATCCCCCGCCTGACCGCCGCCTTCGGGATAGAAGGGCGTCTTTTCAAAAACCACTTCGACAACATCTCCGGTCATGGCTTCATCCGTGGGCTCACCATTCAGCAAAAGCGCCTGAACATGAGCCTGCGTCTCAAGGTGCTCATAGCCGACAAATTCCGAAGCGCCCACCGCGTCCTTTATGGCGAACCATTGCGATCCTTGCGCCTTGTCGCCGGAACCCGTCCAGTTTTCACGACCGCGAGTCTTTTGCGCCTCCAGGGCGGTATCAAAACCGACCGTATCCACCGTCAGACCCTTGCTGCGGATAGCATCCTCGGTCAGATCGAGCGGAAAGCCATAGGTGTCATACAGTTTGAACGCGGTTTCACCATTCATGACATCGCCCGGTTTCAACGTGCGGGTCGCTTCATCCAGCAGAGTCATGCCGCGCCCCAGCGTCCGGCGGAAACGCTCTTCTTCCTGGCGCAGGGTGTCGATAATGCTGGCTTCGGCGCGTTTCAACTCACCGTAGTGACCGCCCATTTCAGCCACCAGAACCGGCACCAGACGGTGCAGCAACGGTTCCTGCGCGCCCAGCAAATAGGCGTGGCGCATGGCACGGCGCATAATCCGGCGAAGAACATAACCACGGCCTTCATTGGAAGGTGTTACCCCATCGGCAATCAGAAATGCGGATGAGCGCAAATGGTCGGCAATCACGCGGTGCGAAGGCAGGTTATCCCCTTCGGCGGGGACGCCTGTGGCTTCAACGCTGGCGTTAATCAGGGTTTTAAACAGATCAATATCATAATTATTATGCACGCCCTGCAAGACGGCGGCAACACGTTCCAGTCCCATGCCTGTATCAATAGACGGCTTGGGCAGGCTCAGACGCGTGCCGTCCGCCTGCTGGTCAAACTGCATGAAAACCAAATTCCAGATTTCGACAAACCGGTCGCCGTCTTCTTCGGGCGAACCCGGCGGGCCACCGGCAATATGATCGCCATGATCATAGAAAATTTCCGTACATGGGCCGCACGGGCCGGTATCGCCCATGCTCCAGAAATTATCATTGCTGGCTATGCGGATGATTTTCGATTCCGGCAGGCCGGCAATGGTCTTCCACAGATCAAAGGCTTCGTCATCATCAATATAGACCGTCACCAGAAGCCGGTCTTTATCAAGCCCGTAAACCTCTGTCAGCAAAGTCCAGGCAAATTTAATGGCGTCAGCCTTGAAATAGTCGCCAAACGAGAAATTACCCAGCATCTCAAAAAAAGTATGGTGCCGCGCCGTATAGCCTACATTATCCAGATCATTGTGCTTGCCGCCGGCACGTACGCATTTTTGCGAAGTCGTGGCACGATTATAGGGACGCGTCTCAGCACCGGTAAACACGTTCTTAAACGGCACCATGCCTGCATTGGTGAACATCAGGGTCGGATCATTATGCGGCACCAGCGATGAGGAACTAACCTCAGTGTGGCCATTCTGCATGAAATAATCGAGGAAGGTCTGACGTATCTGGTTTAAGGACGGCATGATCTGCTTTGAGTTTAGAGCTGTAATATAAAGCGTTTGTATAGAGGGGCTTGGCGTTCAGCGCAAAGACCTTTGCACATATAAGGCTATCTTTTTACAAGTCAAAGCCCATGAAACCTGACACCAGGCCATCGCGTAACAAAAAGACGCCCGTATCAGGGGCGTCTTGTCTCAAGTGTTCGATCTATGAATTTGGATTACAGCCTTCTTACAGGGACTCATCACCTTCATTGGCATCCGGCTCAGGTGTCCCCAGCAATTCGTCAGCCAGAACCACTGATTTGTTGCGCACAGCCTTTTCGATCTCATCACACATAGCCTTATTGGCCTTGAGAAAATCGCGGGCATTGTCGCGGCCCTGACCAATGCGCGTTGAGTTATAGGAATACCACGAACCCGATTTCTCAACAATGCCGGCCTTGACGCCGAGATCAATGATTTCACCGATTTTGGAAATGCCCTGCCCGAACAAAATATCAAATTCGACCTCACGGAAGGGCGGAGCAATCTTGTTCTTGACCACCTTAACCTTAACGCTGTTGCCGATATTTTCGTCGCGCACCTTGATGGCGCCCGTGCGGCGTATATCCAGACGCACCGAAGCATAGAATTTCAGCGCATTGCCGCCCGTTGTGGTTTCCGGCGAGCCATACATGACGCCAATCTTCATGCGAATCTGATTGATGAAGATAACAATACATTTCGACTTGGAGATGGAGCCGGTCAACTTACGCAACGCTTGCGACATCAGACGCGCCTGCAAACCGGGCAGGCTATCGCCCATATCGCCTTCGATTTCGGCCCGTGGTGTGAGTGCCGCAACAGAGTCGATGACGATAATATCAACGGCACCCGAGCGCACCAGCGTATCGGTGATTTCAAGCGCCTGCTCACCGTTATCCGGTTGTGACACCAGCAGATTATCAAGATTGACGCCCAGACGTTGCGCATAGCTGGGGTCCAAGGCATGTTCGGCATCGACAAAGGCCGCCGTACCGCCTTCTTTTTGAATTTCCGCAACGGTATGCAGGGCCAAGGTCGTCTTACCCGACGATTCCGGGCCATAGATTTCAATGACACGCCCCTTGGGCAGGCCGCCAATCCCCAGCGCCATATCCAGACCCAGCGAGCCGGTCGACACCGCTTCGATATCGGCAATCTTGCCATTTTTGCCCAGGGTCATAACCGACCCCTTACCGAAGGCGCGATCAATCTGCGCCAGCGCCGCTTCGAGGGCGCGTTG
>JBAWDM010000050.1:0-11554 GCA_049590735.1 Asticcacaulis sp.
ATACGCCCCTAAAGCGGCAGGCTGAGCTGCCTGACCGCTTCAGCGGCGGGGGCGTCAAAGGACGACACCGAAACCCCCAAAAGCCGGATGGATTTCGCCACCGGAAATACGCCCGCCAGCAAGCGAAAGGCGGCTTCGGACAGGGCTGCCTTATCGGTAAGCGGCAGGGCGTCGGACTGACTGCGGGTGATGCGTTTGAAATCGGAAAACTTGACCTTAAGCGTGATCGTCCGGCCATACATGGCCTTGGACTCGCTATAGCGCCAGACCTTGTCGATCAGGGGGATAAGCGCCTCATGGGCTGAGTCATAATCGGCAATATCATTGAAAAACGTGTTTTCGGCGCCGATGGATTTGCGCACCTGATTGGGCTCCACCGGGCGATGGTCGATGCCGCGCGATATGCCGTAATAATAGCGCCCCAACACGCCAAAATGGGCTTCCAGGAACTCTAAACTCTGTGCGCGGATATCGGCACCGGTCATCAGGCCCAAACGGTGCATTTTGGCGGCGGTCGCAGGCCCGATGCCGTGGAATTTCTGCACCGGCAAGGCGGCGGCAAACTCAGGCCCGGCGGCGGGGCGGATAACAAACAAACCATCGGGCTTGTTCTGATCCGAGGCCAGTTTGGCGAGGAATTTGTTATAGGACACACCGGCCGAAGCGGTCAGGCCGGTTACCGCCTTGATCTTTTCGCGTATCTCTTCGGCGATCTGGGTGGCGGACTCTATGCCCACAAGGTTGTCGGTGACATCCAGATAGGCTTCATCCAGCGACAGGGGCTGAATGAGCGGCGTATAGTAGGCGAAAATCTCACGGATTTGCTGCGATACGGCGCGGTAGGTGTCGAAATTGCCGCGCACAAAGATAAGCTCAGGGCATTTGCGCTTGGCGGTGACCGATGGCATGGCCGAATGGACGCCGAATTTGCGCGCCTCATACGACGCTGCGGCCACCACACCGCGCTCGCTGCTGCCGCCCACCGCCACCGGCTTGCCACGCAGTTCGGGATGATCGCGCTGCTCGACCGAAGCGAAAAAAGCATCCATATCGACATGGATGATTTTACGTTGTGGCCTTTGTGTAGGTTCGTCGTCCATCATGACCATTGTGCTTTGGCTTGACACTGCCACATCGGGAACATAAAGTGAACAATAAAAATCAGAATTGACATTTTTTGTAGAAGTTTGCCACCCTTAGGGGCGTGCAAAACAGGGAGATTACCGCATGACCCTCTATACCGGCATAGGCGGCTGGATTTATGAACCCTGGCGCGGGGTGTTTTATCCGGAAGGGCTGGCGCAGAAGCACGAGCTGGAATATGCGGCCTCAAAGCTCAGTTCGATTGAGATCAACGGCACCTATTATGGGGCGCAAAAACCGGCCACCTATCAGAAATGGCACGATGAGACGCCGGACGGCTTTGTTTTTGCGCTGAAGGGCATTCGCTATGCCACCAACCGGAAAAATCTGGCCGAAAGCGCGGACTCGGTTGAGCGGTTCCTGAATAGCGGCATCACCACGTTGAAAAATAAGCTGGGGCCGGTCAACTGGCAGTTTATGGCCACGAAAAAATTCGACCCTGAGGATTTTGAGAATTTCCTCAAACTTTTGCCGCCTGAAAAAGACGGCGTGCGCCTGCGTCATGCGCTTGAGGTGCGCCACGACAGCTTTGCCTGCGAAGCCTTTGTCGATCTGGCGCGGCGCTATCAGGTGGCCATTATCATCGGCGCCGACGATCCGGATTTTCCGGTTATTGCGGACCTGACGGCTGATTTTGCCTATCTGCGTCTGATGGGCACACAGGCAGACGAGCCCAATGGATACAGTGATGCGGCGCTGGATACGTGGGCTGCGCGGGTGAAATCGCTAAGCCGTGGTGAGGTGCCATCCGATCTGGCGACCTTTGGGGCAGCGCAAAAATCAAAAGCGCAGCGTGATGTGTTTACCTATGTTATCAGTGGTCATAAGGTGGTCAATCCGCTTACCGCCATGGCCCTGATGGAAAGATATTAAGCGCATGAAAAAACTGGTCTGGGGCGTCCTGAGTACCGCCAGAATCGGCATGACCAAGGTCATTCCGGCCTTGCAGCAAAGTGAGATGATCCATGTGCGCGGTATTGCTTCGCGTGAGCTTGATAAGGCGCAGGATGCGGTTGAAAGTCTGGGTCTGGACATGGCCTATGGCTCGTATGAAGCCATGCTGGAAGACCCGGATATTGATGTCATCTATAACCCCCTGCCCAACCATCTGCATGTGCCGATGACCTTGGCAGCCGCGCGCGCCGGCAAACATGTGCTGTGCGAAAAGCCGATGGCCATGACCGCCGATGAGCTGGATCAGCTCAGTGAGGTGGCGGACAAGGTGCATATTATGGAAGGCTTTATGGTGCGCCATAGCCTGTTGTGGCAGGAGGCGCGGCGTCTGCTGCGCGAAGGCACAATCGGAAAGCCGCAGATTATTCAGGCGCATTTTTGCTATAATAATACCGATCCGAACAATATCCGCAACCATGTGCATATGGGCGGCGGCGGGCTGATGGATATTGGCTGCTATCCGATTACGGCGGGGCGTTATTTTTTTGAAGCCGAACCGCTCAGGGCCATAGCGCTGATTGCGCGTCATGCCGAATATGGCACCGATACGGTCACCAGCGGCCTGCTTGATTTTGGTCAAGGCCGTCAGCTCAGCTTTGCGGTATCGACCGCCGTGGCTTTGGCGCAGGGGTTGAGCCTCTATGGCGACAAGGGCCGGATCAATCTGGCCATCCCCTTCAATCAGCCGCCCGACACACCCCAGACCCTAAGCGTGGATGACGGGCGTAGCCTGACCGGTGAGACGGCGGTGGCACATACGGTTCAGGCCGCCGATCAGTACCGGCTGATGGGTGAAGCCTTTTGCCGTGCCGTCAATAACGAAACGCCTCTGGCGTATGGATTGACGGATGCGCGGGCCAATATGCGCATTATTGACGCCCTGTTTCGCTCGGAAACGAGCGGAAAATGGGAAGCCCTGTCGTAAACCTTAGCGGCGTTCGCGCATGATGTCGGGCTCAAGCGAGCGGAAAAGGCTGGCATCAAAATCGATTAAAATATCGGCAAATTCTATGTCCTGCAACGGCTTGGCCCCCTTGGCGTTGATCTTAGCCAGCCGGAATTTCCAAAAGGAGACAATGTGATTGAGCGTGCCGATCTTTTGTCCCAGTTCGATAAACTGTTCGGAACCAAACAGAAGAAATTGCCGGAAGGGTTCGGGGTCACGCTTGACCGCCAGCGCATGATAGACCTGATCATAGCGTTCCAGCGTGCTTTGTGTGTCCTGAATCACCGCCACAATGCGGCGGGCAATTCTGGGGCGGGCGGTTTTCAGATAGGTGCGCATGGCTTCGTCATGGCTGCTTTTGGCGCGATAACTGCCCAGCCACCCCAGAACGTCGCGCAAACCCGCCTGAAGCTCGGCATGACACCATTTGTAATAGAGAAAACCGCGCCAGCACATAATGCCTTCGTGAAACTCCTCGTCACTCATATGCAGGGTTTTCTGCAAGGGAATCAGGCTCTGGTTGAGTTTATCCGATAGAATCTTATGACCCAGACGTGTGGCGCCCTTGCTTTGGCCGCCTTCTGGCATCCGGCCCTGTGGCGTTTGACCTTGCGGGCCAAGGGCAACATGCACCAGATTTTCGATCTCCTGAGCCGTAAAGCTCATCATGGCCTTGAGGTCACTGGTCGAGACCTGAAAATAGCAGGCGGAAGCATCAAACCCGGCCTTATCCAGATGTTCGCGCAGCAAAAACGGGTCCAGAGACGGCAGGCCATCCAGGCAGGCCAGCACCTTGGCGTCGCGGTTCTTGCTGAGATTGTCTATGCCCAGATAATTGCGCATCAGGGTTTCATATTGTGTCTGCCGCACAAAAAAAGCGCGACCGCCCAGACGCAGATCGTAGGGATCATACGGCAGAATGATCTTGGTGACGGTGCGCCGGCCATTGGGGAACAGGTCGCGTTCATCTATGCGCAGGGTGTGTTTGATAATCAGCGCATGATTAAGCAGGGAATGTTCAAACAGCGGACGGGCGGCATAGTCCGGATTATCTTTGTAGAGCGTATAGATTTTGGCCAGATTCAGCACCCGGCAGGACGACCATGTCCGGTTCAGATTGGCCAGATTGCGCACTTCGCGCGACACAGTAAATTCGCTGTCGCGCAGGGCGCTTTGCGCGCTTTCCGGCAAATTGGGACGTTGCGTGAAGACAGGCCCCGGGCGTGTGGCAGGCCTGGGGTCTGGGCCGGTGTCATGAGAAGGCGGGGCCCGGCTCATACGGCTTAGGCCCCACTGGAGACAACGGACAGGGAATCCTCAAAATCCATGATGATGTCGCCGTATTCGCTGGGGGACAGGCGTTGGGTCGCCATGGTCTGACTCATACGATAGGCCCAGAAGGATCCGATATGGCTGAGGATGCCGATGCTTTCGCCCAGTTCAAAAAACAGGCTGGGGCCATCCAGTAAGAAACGGCGGAACGGGCCCGGATCGCTGCCAACCACGAGGGCATGATAGGCCTGATCATAGACGCTGAGGGTGCGCGCGACGACGGCAATGGCATTGAGAATCTGACGCGCCAGACGCGGGCGCGCCTCTCTCAGATAGTCGCGCATATCGTCATCGCATTTGCCGACCGGCTGATAGGTGGACAGGCCGTTCAGAACCTTTTGCATTTCATCCTGAAGCTCAATATGCCGCCATTTAAAATACAGGAAGCCACGCCATGAAAAGATACCGTCGGAAAATTCCTCATCCGACATGCGCAGCGTGCTTTTTAGCGGCCACAGTTCCTTATCCAGTTCATTGGCCAGAATTTTACCTGCCAGCTTGATGGCGGCCCCGCCGCTCATGGCGCTGGAAAAGGCCGTGCGCACCAGACGTTCGATCTCTTCATTGGCAAACCCGATCATGCGCTGAACATCATAGGGTGAGATTTTCAGATAGATGGCGCCGGGCTTATAGCCGTTGCGCGACAAATGCTCACGTACCAGAAACGGATCCAGCGACGGCAACTGATCCAGAAGGCGCAAGATCTGCACATCAGTATTGGCGGTGATATCATCCGTGTGGAAATAATCACGGCAAAACTGATCGAAGCCCTGCTGGTTGACCATAATGGAGCGGGCCCCCAGTTTCAGGTCGGCCGGATCAAACGGCAGCAGAATCTTGGTGGCCGTCCGGCGCGGGCGGGTAAACAGTTCGCGTTCATTCGTGCGCAGCGTATGTTTGATCAAAATACACTTATTCATCTGGGAATCGCGGAAAAAGGGCTTGAGCTGATAGTCTTTTTCCCGCGAAGAGCTGAGATAGATCTGCGACAGATTGAGCACACGGCTCGTCGATGAGGTCTCGCCCAGATTGGCCAGATTACGCACGTCACGCTTGGAGGCGGTGTTGCCGCCGGCGTGTTTACTGTCCATTGTAGCCAAGGCATTCATGGGGCGACCTTACGATTGGTTTTGCGTTTGTTGACCAGTGTATTCAAATTTTTAACAAGCTTGATGGCCTCGTCCGGATCTGTGTACTGCGCTTCATTCAGACGAATAAGCGCATCCATATGCACATCCAGAACCTCGGCCTCAGCCTTGTCACCAAATAGTCGCATATAGGTGTTTAAAGATTGTGTAGCGCGCTCAATTAAACGCATACGCAGATCATGCGCCACGGTCTGGGTGTGCATCAGGCGTAAAACGATCAGGTTCAACTGTTCACGATCAAGGCCCGGCGTGCGCATGGTTTCCCGCAGCGACTCGATTTCCCTCGACAGCGGGTTGCGCGCCAGATGCACTTCGGCCGGATCCGCCAGAAGCCCCGGATGCAGACCGGCCTTACGCTTATGTCGCGGCGTGCCCTTGAGCGATGCCGCAATATCAGAGCGGCTTTTACGCGACAGGGCGTTGCCAATGGCCTTGAGCAGGGCGGTGGTTGAAAACGGCTTGATCACAAATTCGGTAATGCCCGCATTGCGCGCCAGTGTGACATCGTGGGCGCTCTGACGGGCAGTGAGCATGATCAAAGGCATCTGAGGATTGGGAAAGCGGCTATCCGGATTGACGGCGGCCAGACGCATCTGGGTGGCGAGTTCCAGCCCGGACATGCCCGGCAAATTCCAGTCCAGCAGCATCAGGTCAGGGGCCTGTGTTTTCAGATGGTCAATGGCATCTTCGGCGGAATGCGCAAAGGTGAGGCGGTTGAAACCGGCGGCACGCAGCAGCTCGGTGATCAGACGTCGTGACGCATCATTGTCTTCGACAATCAGCACGCTGGTGGTCGCATAATCCAGTTTGCGCAACCCGCGCTGAGTGGGAGAAGAAGCGGTTTTCATCAGGCGGTACTCAGACTCATGCAGGGGTTCCCCGGCACTATGAAGGTAACACCTTAATTCGAGGTTGACTTAGGCCATTGAAAATTAAGTATTTTATGGTTACCCATTTGTTACCGCGCAATATGTCAGAGCAGATATACAGCTCTTTAACCCGCCCTCTTTATATTGGGTGTTTATGATCCGCAGACAGTTTTTCCTCATGAGCCTTGGCCTTGTTGCGACAGGCCTGATCGCGCCAGGCCTCATTGCGCCTGTGGCTGAGGCCAGCGCGCCCAAGAAAAAGGGTGGCGGCACCGGCTATACGCAATTTTCCACCTTAAGCGTGTTCACAGCCGCCAGACGCCGCCGCCATGGCACGCTGAGTGTCGATATGGGCCTCTATTCCGACGATCCCAAACTGGTAGACCTGATTCTTTTGTATCAGCCGCGTCTGAAGGATGCCTATATTACCCGCCTGCAGGCCTATGCCATTGGTCTGGGTTCAAATTCACTGGTGGATGTGGCCTATATTTCAGATCAGTTACAAAAGGCGACAGATGCCGTCCTTCCGCAAAAAGGCGCTAAGGTTTTGCTGGGCAGCGTCCTGTTGAATTAGGCGCAGATTTATAATTTGTGTGCATATGCGAATAACGCCATAGTTTCGTGATGTTTTGCCTTTATACGCATAAGGCACCTTGAACAGGAGTAGCGGTTATGAGCCTTACATCTCCCTTTGAAAGCGGCCTGCGCCTGATGGCAGATCAGCAACAGCGCGCTACCCGCAACCTTATCAATCTGATCGAAATGGTCAGCACGACCTCGCATCGCTATGCCAGTGACACCCATGCCTTCACGCAGGAGGCTCTGGCGCTGATGAATGAGGCCGCCAAACAACACGATCCGGCGCAGGCGGCTGAATTTCAAAAAAAATGGGCCGAACTTTGTGTGAAATATGGTCAGGATCAGACCAAGGCGACCATGAACTTTGTCGAGCAGTGCGGCAAGCAGGCGCTTAATGTCGTATCGCATGCCACGCCTTCTTCCGCCGAAACCCATACCCCATCCGATGACAGTAAGGCCTAAAATCATGAAACAGCTCTCAGGTAAAACCGCCCTCATTACCGGCTCCACCAGTGGCATAGGGCTGGCCATAGCGAAGGGTCTGGCTGAGCGGGGCGCGCATATCATGCTCAATGGTCTGGGGGATGCGGCAGAGATCGAAGCCTTACGGGCCGACATGGCCAAAACCTATGGGGTTGAGGTCTTGTTTGACGGGGCCGACCTCACCAAGCCTGATCAGATCGAGGCCCTGATTAAAACGGCGGACGATAAGTTGGGCGGCGTTGATATATTGGTCAATAATGCCGGCATCCAGTTTGTGTCGCCGGTTGAGGATTTTCCGCCGGCCAAATGGGACGCCATTATCGCCCTGAATCTGACGGCCAGCTTTCATACCACCCGCCTGACCTTCGCCGGCATGAAGGCGAAAAAATGGGGGCGTATTGTCAATATCGCCTCGGCGCATGCGCTTGTGGCCTCACCGTTCAAATCGGCCTATGTCGCCGCCAAGCATGGCCTTTTGGGCTTTACCAAGACGATTGCCCTCGAAGGCGCGGAATTTGGCATTACCGCCAATGCCATCTGTCCGGGCTATGTGCATACACCTCTCGTCGATAAGCAGATTCCCGATACCATGAAGGCGCGCAATATGACCCGCGAACAGGTGATCAAGGAGGTCATTCTGGCCGCTCAGCCAACGGGTGAATTTGTCAGTACGGACGATATTACCGCTCTGGCTTTGTTTTTGTGTTCCGACTCAGGTAAGGCGATCAATGGTGCGCCCTTAAGCATTGATGGCGGCTGGGTGGCGCAATAAAAGCTATCTTTATGGGCTTTTTATAAAAACGCGCCGTATGCCGCAAAGCTTCCCTATAATCTCTCAGCCATAGTCT
Organism: Asticcacaulis sp.; assembly: GCA_049590735.1. Classification (GTDB taxonomy): domain Bacteria; phylum Pseudomonadota; class Alphaproteobacteria; order Caulobacterales; family Caulobacteraceae; genus Asticcacaulis. The sequence goes on from JBAWDM010000050.1 coordinate 8,303, forward strand.
GATCACGTCTTAGTGAGAGGGAATCACAATCATGCGCAATTTTGCAAAATCCATGTCTATCTTAGCAGCTGCCGGCCTGTGTCTGTCGGTTGCGGCCTGTTCTAAGCCTGCCGATACAACGACAACCACTGAAACCACAACGACTATGGCGCCTGTTGAAGACAGCATGGCGCCTGCTTCAATGGACGCTATGTCATCGGACATGTCTTCGATGGAAATGTCGACCAGCACATCGACAACCACGACCTCTATGTAATCCGCTTTTGGTCCCCCGACCATATGATAAACCCCTCAGGCTGTTATGGCCTGAGGGGTTTTTTACATTCTAAGTGATGTCAGCCGTCACCTTAGCCAGGGTTTCACGCGCCGCATCCGCCTGACGCTGCCGCTCCCAAAGGGCATAATAAAGCCCCTTATGCGTCATCAGCTCGGCATGGCGGCCGCGCTCTGAGATCACCCCGTCCTTGAGTACCAGAATCTCATCCGCGCCGACCACGGTCGACAGGCGGTGGGCAATGACCAGAGTTGTCCGATTTTTCGAGACATCATCCAGACTGGCCTGAATTTCGCGCTCTGTGTGCGTGTCCAGCGCCGATGTCGCTTCATCGAGGATCAGGATCGGCGGCGATTTCAACAGGGTGCGCGCAATGGCGACCCGTTGCTTTTCACCGCCGGACAGCTTCAGGCCGCGTTCGCCGACCTCAGTGTCATAGCCCTTGGGCAGGGTGGCGATAAAGTCCGCAATCTGGGCGCGTTCGGCGGCATCCTCGACCTCTTCGCGTGAGGCGCCGAACTGTCCATAGCCGATATTGTAGGCAATGGTGTCATTAAACAAAACCGTATCTTGCGGCACCATGCCGATGGCGCGGCGCAGCGAGGCCTGCGAGACCGAGCGGATATCCTGACCGTCGATTTCAATAGAGCCGGATTTGACATCATAAAACCGGTACAAAAGACGTGACAGAGTAGATTTACCTGCGCCCGACGGCCCGACAATGGCGACGGTTTTGCCAGCCGGCACCTCAAAGCTGACGCCCTTCAGAATCTGTCGGTCGGCATCATAGGCAAAATGCACGTCCTTGAAACGCACAGAACCATCCGTGACGACAAGCTCTGAGGCATCGGCCGCATCCACCACTTCGGCCGGTTCATCCAGAAGCGTGAACATGGCTTCCATGTCGATCAGGCCGGTTGAGATTTCGCGGTACAGGGTGCCGATAAAGTTGAGCGGTATCGACAACTGGATCATAAAGGCATTGATCATGACAAAATGCCCGACCGTCTGGCGGCCATGCGTTACCTCATAGGCCGACATGAACATGACTATGCCCATGCCGATGGTGAAGATGACCGCCTGACCCAGATTAAGCCAGGCCAGAGAGGTATAGGTCTTGATGGCGGCTTTTTCATACTGGCCGGTCGCGCGGTTATAGCGGTCAGTCTCCAGCTTTTCGTTATTGAAATATTTGACCGTTTCAAAGTTGAGCAGGGAATCGACGGCCTTGGACATGGCATCCGTATCGGCATCATTCATGTCGCGGCGAATGCTGATCCGGCGATTAGAGGCGACAATCGAAAACCAGACATAGACGACCACAGTAATGGCCACGACCACAACATACCAGATGTTGAACTGATAAATCAGAATGACCGAGGTCAGGACAAATTCAATAAAGGTGGGAATGCCGACCATCATGGTCAGGCGGATAATGGTCTCAATGCCCGACTTGCCGCGTTCCATCACCCGCGACAGGCCGCCGGTGCGGCGTTGCAGGTGAAAGCGCAGGGACAATTGATGCATGTGGGCAAAGGTGCGGTTGGCGAGGCCGCGCACGGCGTGCTGGCCGACAGCCGCAAACTGCGCATCGCGTATCTGATTGAAGGCCTGTGACAAAAGCCGCGCCACATTATAGGCAATGACCATAATGATCGGGCCTGCCACCATAAGGGTCAGAAATGTCGGTGGTGCCGTTGTCGCCACGGCTTCCGGCGTCAGCTCATTGACCGCCCATTTATAGGTAAAGGGGGTGACAACCGTGACGATCTTACCCAGCAGCATGCAGATCAGTGCAAAAACGACCTGAAGCTTCAGGTCGGGGCGATCCGCCGGCCACAGATAGGGCCGGATAAAGGCGAGTGTCTCGGATATCTTGCTTATGGGCTTTGGCACGTCAGAAGACGTTGTAGCAGACGCGGCAGCAGGTGGCGCAGAAGGGGGAGGGCTCATTTAGACGGCTTTCGGTGGCAGACGGCTTTGGGCAGGGCTTATCAGCATATTCAATATGTCATACCTGCCGGCGCAGGCTCCTATATAGGCCTCGCCTGCCACTTCGCCAAATAAATTAGCCAGATATTTTTTGCGACCTCGCAATCTTTCCCGCAAGCAAGCCTTTAAAGGGATTGCGGCGCCCGGCAAGCCCCATTTGCCTGCGTTTTTGGCGGCCCGTTTACCGATTATATCCGCACAGGGCTTGCTTTTTGTTATGATATAACATATTTGCAGAGTCACGATTTTAAAGGACGTTACTCAGGATTATGGTACGCATAAAGAAAAAATGGCTGGATGTCGCCTCTATCGTCTTGTCGGCCATATGCGTGGTGCATTGCATTGCCCTGCCGTTTCTGGTGGTGGCCCTGCCGTTTCTGACGCCCTTTACCGGAAGCTGGGTGCATGCCGCTCTGGTCATGATGGCGGCGCCGATGAGCTTTTGGGCCATCAGCGCGTCCGGCGCCTGGCGCAGGGGGTTTGTTTCGGTGCCGATCTGCATCGGGCTGTCCCTTTTGGCGCTGGCGGCTTTTGTGCCGGCTCTGGCAGATATTGAAGTGGCCATGAGTGTGGCAGGCGCTCTGTTTATCGCCTTCGCGCACGGCTATAACTACCTGTATCACCGCAAGGCGCATGTCCATAGCGCCGCCTGCGGACATATTGAAGCGGATGTGCAGGGTGTCGCGGGCGACTGAGGGCTAAGACTTGCGGCAAATCGGCCTGTCCGGGTCATCCCCTCTTGACGCCGGGGCCTCAGGCTTTAAGGAACGCTAGGTCTGCCTTTGCGCCTGTTGTTTGCTCTCAAAAAGTCCCGTTCATGATCCGCCATGTTGTTATGTTCAGTTGTGCCTCACCCGAAGCCCGTGAAGCCGTTTATCGCGGTTTGTCTGTGTTGACGCAGATTGAACACGCCCAACTGCTGGAAGTGGCCTATAATGAAAAGGTCGACCAGTTGGCCAATGAGATAGATGTCGTTGTCTATGGCG
>JBAWDM010000051.1:0-2463 GCA_049590735.1 Asticcacaulis sp.
GGACAGCACGGTGAAGCATGACAGGGCGCTGACGCGAGCCATCTTCGGCGACATATTCCGCATCCAGTCGTTCTGGCAGAACATAGTCAAGTTGTAGAGTGCCGCAGGTCCATTCGCGGCCAATGGCATCTTTGACGATAAAATCGAGCTTGGGTGCATAAAACGCGCCGTCTCCTTCGGCAATCACCGGCTCAACACCGGCCAGACGCGCCGCTTCCGCCAGCATGCCCTCGGCCTTATCCCAGAATTCATCTGATCCGGCACGCACCTCAGGCCGGGTGGCCAGCGTAATATAGGCCGTCTGCATGCCCAGATCGGCATGGATCATGCGCGTCAGGCGGACAAATTTTTCCGTTTCCTCGACAATCTGATCTTCGCGGCAGAAGATATGCGCATCATCCTGCGTAAAGGCGCGCACCCGCATCAGCCCATGTAGCGAACCCGATGGCTCATAACGGTGGCATGAACCAAATTCACCCATTCGGATCGGCAATTCCTTATAGGAACGCAAACCCACCTTGAAAATCTGGACATGCCCCGGACAGTTCATCGGCTTAAGCGACAGGATTTCGCCTTCGACCGTTTCACAGACAAACATATTGGGGCGATATTTTTCCCAGTGGCCGGACTGCTCCCAGAAGGACTTGTCGAGAACCTGCGGCGTCTTGACCTCAACATAGCCGGCCGTATTGAGACGGCGGCGCATATAGTCCTCAAGAATGCGATACAGCGTCCAGCCCTTCGGGTGCCAGAACACCATGCCACGGCCCTCTTCCTGCATGTGGAACAGGTCCATCTGGCGTCCCAGCTTGCGGTGATCGCGCTTTTCGGCCTCTTCGATGCGCATCAGATAGGCTTCGAGATCGGCCTCACTGGCCCAGGCCGTGCCATAGATGCGCTGAAGCTGAGCATTATTATGATCGCCGCGCCAATAGGCACCGGCCAGCTTGGTCAGCTTAAACGCCTTGCCGATAAACTTACTGGTCGGCAGGTGGGGGCCGCGGCACAGGTCTTTCCAGTTGTCACCGTGACGATAGACGGTGATCGTGTCGCCTTCGGGCAGGTCGCGAATAATTTCAGCCTTATAGCTTTCACCCAGGGCTTCAAAATGGGCAATCGCATCCTGACGATCCCAGACTTCGCGCACGATCTTCTCATCGCGATCCACGATCTGCTTCATCTTCGCTTCGATTTTAGCGAAATCATCCGTGCTGAAAGGCTCTTCGCGGGCAAAATCGTAATAGAACCCATCCTCGATAGAGGGCCCGATCGTCACCTGAGTGCCGGGGAAAAGCTCCTGCACGGCTTCGGCCAGAATATGCGCCGTGTCGTGGCGAATGACCTCCAGCGCCTCAGGGGCATCGCGAGTCAGAATTTCCAGAGCGCCGCCCTGCTCAAGCGGACGGTCGAGATCGAGCAGTTCACCGTCCAGTTTGATCAAAACCGCTTTTTTCGCGAGAGATTTTGATAGGCTTTCGGCAATGGTTCTGCCGGTTGTTCCCTTATCAAAGCTACGGACGGCGCCATCAGGGAACTTTAGGTCTATCAACATTTTATCACTCTCAACTCGCGACCTGTAGCCCTTACGGCGGGCTTCATCGCACAATATTTTTTATAAAGATTCCATGTGTCCTTTTGAAGAAAAACACGATGAAATCCACTTTCGCCCCTAATTTTTCTTAGGCGGCACCGGATCAAAGCCAATACCCCCGCCGGGGCGGCAACGGCAAATACGGCCAATGCCCAAATATGCGCCCTTAACAGGTCCATGAACAATAAGGGCTTCAGCCATGTATTCAGAACAGGTCGGCCGGAAACGGCAGGCCTGACCTATATAGGGTGACAAGGTAAGCTTATAAGCTCGCAAAGCCCCACGCACGGAACGTTCATAAACTCCGGTCATGTCCATCCGAATGGAGAAAAAGTTAAAGCGCGTCAACCCCCTACTCGCCACACTATAGGTCAGGTGAAATTTATTTAAAACTACTCAAGGCGGCAAAGTGCTGCCAATCTTACTTTAACTCAGCGACCGTGACGAAATAGCCGCAACTGTGGCCTCAAAGGCCAGAAGCGTTGAGGCGTGACGGGCCGGAAAATCCCTGACTGCCGCCAGAATTTTAAGATCGTCAAAGCATTCCGGAAAAATCGCGGTTTCGCCCTTGAGCAAATGACGCAAGGCATCGCGCGCCTCAGTGATTTCATTTATGCTTGCCCCGATGACATGCTGGCTTAAAATGGCCGCACTGGCCTGCCCCAGCGCGCAGGCCTTGACCTGCTGGGCGAAGTCCGTGACCACATCGCCCTCAACATTCACCTCAACGTGGATGGTGCTGCCGCACAACTTAGCCACCTTGTCCGCCACGCCTTGCGGATTTTTCAGATGACCAACATGCAGAAGCATGGTGGTACGGCGCAGAATTTCACGCGAATAAAGCTCGTCAATCATGCGGATAAGATGGGGAT
>JBAWDM010000052.1:0-9209 GCA_049590735.1 Asticcacaulis sp.
TGCCCCGGACACCTGCGTTTTCTGTGGCCTCCGTCCAGCGGCGGCCCGTTGAATCCCGATCGAGCCGTTCATAGAGATAGATCAGGTCTTCGCGCGGCGCAAAAGGCACCTGCGTCAGAAAACGCTCAATCAGGCGCGCCTGCATGCGTAAGGGATCGAGATGTCCCGCCTCGGCCTGCAGGCTGTGAAAGCTTTCCACGGCCATGCGAAAGGTCTGGAACAGGCGGCCGGGCAATCCGGCCCGATCATAGATGGCCCGCAAACCTAATGCGCCGGCATCATGTACCATCAGCCATGTCCGCTCATGCGGTACGCCCGACAGCTCCGCCAGCGCATGTTCAAAAAAGCTGATGTGCCCGCGCGCCAGAGCCCTTAAAATCAATGATGGCGTCAAACGGCCTGAGGCCATCAGATGACGTGCCAGACCTTGCGGATCGAAACTGGCGCCCGCCTGATCCGCCATATCAAGCGTTGCCCGCTCACGCGTGGCCGTCACAATTTCAACCGCCGTTTCCGGCTTGATGGCATGGGTGTTGATCAACTGCTCACGCAGCGCTTTGCTGACCACATGCACCAGACGCTCTGTGACGGACACCGGCAATGTCTTGCGATTGACCAATACATTATGCAGCACTTCTGAGGCCGCAAAACGATCCATGACGCGGTTCATACCCCCATCAGAAAACAGGGCATTGTCATTGGCGCAGGCGATCACAACGGCTTCTTCGACACCGTTTTCGGCCAGTGACTGGGTAACTGTCTCAGACAGGGTTTCGCGTTTGGCAATAGCCACCTGACGCACCGATCCGCCGGAACGCACAATGTCCGCCAGATCCGCATCGGTAAATATCGGCGAATGGGTCAGAACCGGCACCGCCACAGTCGCCACATCCTGAGCCAGCCTCAGCGCCACATCATGCGGCAGCAGGTGGGATGTCCTCAGGGTCACCGACAGGGCGCGGCGCACCAGTTCTGCGGCGTCCTGAGCCAGCATTCGGATGATTTCCTGCGCCGCCTCACGCTCGGCATCCCCCAAAGCGCCGCGTTCCATGACACGGCAAATCTTATGAGTCGCCACGGCGCGATCATCGGCATTTTCACTGCGGACCAGTCGCTTGATATCGGCTTCGGATAAAACCGACCGGCGATTTTGTGCATCTGAGGCGTTCATAACGGCAAATCCTATATGTGATTCTTATCGGAATCCCTTGGATGAACAGTGTCGCGCCGGAACCCTAACGAATCCTTTACCCTTGGCGTTGACTTTCTGTTTACCAACAAAAAAGTCAGGAATTGGCAAACTTTAGCCAGTCGCGCGCAGACGGCGTAACACGGCAGCAATATATTTGTGATATGCACATATGCATGAACGCTTTCACGCCAAATTCCGCCGCCAGAGCCCCCACCCCTACGTCCAGATTATCACTGGATATGGTCGTGCTGGATTACGGGTTGCTGGCACAATGGCGGTTGTCGGCCTATGTGATCGGCTTTTTTGGCATTGGCCTGCCTCTGTTCATCTGGACAGCCAGCCTGAGTGTGCCCATTGGACTTCTGGCCTTTTACATCGCCTTGTTTGTGATCAACTGGATCCTTTTCATGGCCATGAAAAATCAGGCCGAACAGCGCATCCAAAGGCCTGCAACCGATGCAGAACCCCGAAAAAATCTGATCCTGGAACGACGTTGGCGGCAGGGTCTGGCCGGCGGCGTGTGGGCCCTGACGCTGTTATTCATCACCACCAGCGCGGCCAAGACTGGCACGCACCCTGAAATCCTGCTGATGATCTGTGCGGGTGCCGCTATCGGGATCATATTCTTCTCAGCACCTGTACTGATTTTTCTGCTGATTTTTGGCCCATTGGCCGTAGCCGGCCCCATAGTAGCCCTGCATCATCTGAGCCCTGGCAGCGATCTTAGCCGCTTCATGGCCGGTGGTCTGGCTCTGGCTTTGGCGCTGGGCTTTATCCTGAACCGTCACATGCAGGAACACTATCTGTTGCAACATAATCAGCTTGAGGCTTCGCTTGAGCGTGAAATCGCCCGCGCCGATTCTCAGGCTCTGAATGAAGCCAAGGTCGCCCTGATGGAAACCCTGTCACGCGAAGTCAGAACCGGCCTGAAGGATATTGAACAAAATCTGTTGCAGGGCCTCACCCATCTGACACGCGCACCCTCACCGCGTCACGTTGTCGACACCGCTCTCAATGCGGTGGGGCATTTACAAAACATCCTGATTACCACTCTGGACAATGACACCGCCACGACCGGGCATATTCAACTGGATGTGCAGCCGCTCGATATAAACCGGCTTTGCCAGCGCATGATCTCGCAGTTTCAGGGTCTGGCGAACAGCAAGGGGCTTGATCTCAGCTATAATAGTCAGCACCTGCCGGAATACGGCGCCACTTTAGGGGATGAACACCGGGTGGAACAGATTCTGGCGCATCTGTTGAGCAATGCCCTGCTTTATACCCAGCAGGGACGGGTTGAACTTAAGCTGATCCGGCTGCCCGATAGCTATCTGCGCATAGAAGTTGTCGATTCCGGCCCCGGTCTGAGCGAGCGGGAGCTTGATCAGGCCTTTATGCCGCACATCCGCATCCTGAGGACCTCGGCCGGACATTCCGGTGCCGGTCTGGGCCTGAGCCTGTCACGTTCACTGGGCACCCTGATGAATGGCCGCACCGGTGCTCAAAGCACGCCGGATGTTGGCTCGAAATTCTGGCTGGACCTGCCCTTTGACGATCAGGCCAGCCCCCCTGTGCTGCGTGAAGACCCCGAAGACACCCCTGCGGAAACCGGTCAGGGGCTGCGCATCCTTTTAATCGCAAATGACAGCCTGCGCTCAGCTCAGTTACGCGCTTCTCTGGAAGGGCTGGGCCACAAATGCCTGACCGCCACCACGCGTGAACGCGCGCTTATTCTGGCGAAAAAGGCCAGAATCGACGCCTGCGTCATTAGCGCCGGCACGTTCGACTCGCTGGAAGATGACGACAATCGTGACAGATTCGTGCTGTGGCTGGACAGCCTGCGTAAAACCCAAAGTCCGTCGCGGCTCAATGTTCTGGCGGTTTTGCCAGATGGCGAACAGGCGCAAACCCTTCAGTCCATAGGCGTCACCGCCTTGATGATGCCGCTTAATCGCGCGGCCCTGACGCACGCCCTGATGCAAACGGATTGACTACGCGCCCTGCATCAGATGTCTGGCGTGAAACTCGAGGTGGTCGTCGATAAAGCTCTGGATGAAATAATAGCTGTGATCATAGCCCTCGTGGTAACGCAGGGTCAGATTTTGACCTGAAGCTTCCGCCGCCTGCTCCAGAAGGTGCGGCATGAGTTGCACATCCACAAACGGGTCACTCAGGCCCTGATCAACTAAGATCTCATCAAAAGGCAGCCCCTTGCCCTGCGCCATCAGCAGCGCGGCGTCATAGCGTTCCCATTCACTATGATCCGGCCCCAGATAGGCCTCAAGCGCCTTTTCACCCCAGGGTGCATGCATGGCCGAAGCAATCGGCGAAAAGGCCGAGATGGACTTATACAGGTGCGGATAATTCATGGCGATGGTCAAAGCCCCGTGCCCACCCATAGAATGACCAAAAATAGCGCGACGTTTCGGATCAACCGGAAAATTATCCTCAATCGCCTCAATAAGATCATGGGTGATGTAGGCCTCCATCTGGAAATGGTCTTTCCATGGGGACTGGGTGGCATTGAGATAGAAACCAGCCCCTTGCCCCAAATCATAGGCCTCGTCATTTGCCACACCTTCACCGCGTGGGCTGGTGTCCGGCGCCACAATTACCAGCCCCAGTTCCGACGCCTTGCGATAGGCCGCCGCCTTTTCGGTAAAGTTTTGCGCCGTGCAGGTGAGGCCCGACAACCAGTACAGGGCCGGAAACGGCGCATCTGTGCGGATTTCCGCCACATCAGGCACAAAGACACTGACGCTCATTGAGCCCTGAATGGCTGCGCTATTGTGTTTGATAAAGTAAATAATACCGTCAAAAAGACGATGTTGAGAGATAAAATCCACTGAATACATACCTGACCTATGCGTCATATCGCTTAAACATGGGACTAAGTTTAAGCGCCGCCGCATAGCCTATAAAGTCGTTTTGAAAGGACAGAATCCAAAAATTTAATAAAGATGGCCGTCATGATTTAGACTTAATACACCACCACAGAGCGAATACTTTCGCCGGCGTGCATCAGGTCAAACGCCTCATTTATGCGTTTCAGCGGCAGGGTATGGGTAATCATCGGATCAATTTCGATCTTGCCATCCATATACCAGTCGACAATCTTTGGCACATCGGTACGCCCCCGCGCCCCGCCAAAGGCTGAGCCCCGCCACACACGGCCGGTCACAAGCTGGAACGGACGCGTCGAGATTTCCTTGCCCGCTTCGGCCACACCAATCACAATGCTTTCGCCCCAGCCGCGATGGCAGGCCTCAAGCGCCTGACGCATGACGGTCGTATTACCCGTGCAATCAAAGGTGTAATCTGCTCCGCCATCTGTCAGCGCTACCAGATGGGCGACCACATCACCGATATCCTTTGGATTGACAAAATGAGTCATCCCAAAGCGGCGGCCCCAGTCTTCTTTGGCCGGATTGATATCCACCCCGATAATCTTGTCGGCCCCCACCATTTTCAGGCCCTGAATGACATTAAGCCCGATCCCGCCCAGGCCAAACACCACAGCATTGGCCCCTGCCTCTACGCCCGCCGTATGCACAACCGCGCCTATGCCCGTGGTCACGCCGCAGCCAATATAACAGGCCTTGTCAAACGGTGCGTCATGACGGATTTTCGCCAAAGCGATTTCCGGCAGCACCGTATGATTGGCAAAGGTCGAGCAGCCCATATAGTGGTGGATGGTCTGACCCTTATAGGAAAAACGCGATGTGCCATCCGGCATCAGCCCCTTACCCTGCGTGCCGCGAATGGCCGTGCACAGATTCGTTTTGCGCGACAGGCACGATTTGCACTGGCGGCATTCAGGCGTATAAAGCGGAATGACGTGATCTCCGGGCTTAAGGCTGGTAACGCCGGCGCCGACCTCCAGCACAACCCCTGCCCCTTCATGGCCGAGGATAGACGGAAACAGGCCCTCCGAATCAAGCCCGTCCAGCGTATAGGCGTCCGTATGGCAGATGCCCGTGGCCTTGATTTCAACCAGCACCTCGCCTGCGCGAGGCCCTTCCAGATCAACCTCGACAATTTCCAAAGGCTGTTTGGCGGCAAAGGCCACGGCGGCACGGGTTTTCATCACGGAACTCCTTTGAATTTGGGCCTCAGTTGTCGGAAATTTCCGCAGCTAATACAAGCGTAAATCCGTCTGTATTGCCGCATGCGATCATATTGTTGGTTGAAGATCACGGGTATTTATAGTTGTGTTAACCAAAAACACTTACGAACATATCCATAGTATTCACAGGTCTTAGGGTTCAAAGACCTGTTTAGTGTAAGGTGTACCATGACGATAAAACTTCGCATTCTGGCGCTTGTTGCCGGTTTCGCCCTGATGGCCTCGGCCATTACCGCCCTGGGGCTGGTGACGATCTCTGATTATAATCATATGCTGCTCAGCGCCAGTAAGGCGCAGGACAATGCCTATCGCGGAGAACATCTCAACCGGCTGGTCACAGCGGCCGTCATGGAATCACGCGGTGTTTATATGGCCAAAGACATGGCCGAAAGCACCAAGTTTTCCGATAATGTCGACAAGCAGTTAGATGAGATGCGGATCCTGCTCAGGGACTGGAAGGCGGACCTGGCACCGAACGAGTTGCCGGAATTTGCGGCCGTCGAAAAAGACGCTCAGACCTTTATCGGCTTTCGGCATGAACTGGCCCGCCTGGGCCGCGAAGTTTCCGCCGAAGCCGCCAATATTCAGGGCAATAATGAAGAAAACCGCAGCAATCGCAAAGCCTTTCAGGCCAGCATTGATACGATGGTCAAACATATCCGCAGCGACCTCGACAGCTCACACGCCGAAATCCTGAAATATAAGAATGAACGCGTCTGGCAGTTTTTACTGATGGCGGGCGCTGGCATTATGATTTTGGTGGGCCTGTCGCTTTGGGTGGCCATTAAATCGGTTTCACGGCCTTTGCAAAACATCACCCACAGCGTCATGCGCATTTCCGAAGGCGCCTATGATACCCCTGTTCCGGACAGCCACAGCAAGGACGAGATCGGCTCCCTGTGGCGCTCCATCCGCACCCTGCGTGACCGGGCGCTCGAAGGCGAAACCCTCAAGGCGCACCAACAGGAAGAGGACATGCGCAATGCCGACACCATGCGGGCTGAGCGTAACCGCATCGCCTCAGAATTTGAACAGAGCATGGGGGATTTGGCCCGCAGCTTTGCCGTGTCTTCAAAAACTGTGGCTGAATCGGCGCGTGGCCTGACCCATAACGCAGAGGCGGCCAATACCCGCGTCCAGTCGGTCAATATCGCCGCCGTGGATGCGGCCAATAATGTGCAAAATGTGGCCGCCGCCACTGAGGAATTATCGGCCAGCGTCCATGAAATTAACCAGCAGGTCGCCCGCACCTCACAGGTCACGCAACTGGCCGTCGATGAGGCCGCCAAGACCGAAGCCGCCATTCAGACCCTCAGCGTATCCGCCAACAAGATTGGCGAGGTTATCAACCTCATTCAGGCCATTGCCGCCCAGACCAATCTTCTGGCACTCAATGCCACTATCGAATCGGCCCGTGCCGGTGAGGCTGGCAAGGGATTTGCCGTGGTGGCTTCTGAGGTCAAACAACTGGCGCAGCAAACCGCAAAGGCCACTGACGAAATCCGCAGCAAGATCGGCGAAATCCAGAGCGCCACAAACACAACCGTCTCCAGCATCGACACCATCGTCAGGACGATTGAACAGATTGGCGGCCTGACCACGGCCATTGCAGCCTCGGTTGAACAACAGGGCATGGCCACGCAGGAAATCGCCAGCAATACCAGCCGGGCCGCCGATGGCACCCGTGCTGTGACTGGCCACATGACCGGCGTGGGCGATGCGGCTCACGAAACGGGCGAAGCGGCTAAGGCGCTGCTGGGTCTGTCTTCAGATCTGGAACTGCGCTCCGAAGACCTGCAAACTGAGGTTCTGGGCTTTGTGAAGCGTCTGCGCTCGGCCTAAGCACCTTTAAATAGCGATAAAAAAAGACCTGAGGCCTTGGCGTCTGGTCTTTTTTTTGACGTCACCAGCCTATGCCCCAGTAGAGCGGAATCGCTATGGAGGCGACGATCCACAGCAGAATGTTCATCGGCACACCAATCTTCAGAAAGTCACTGAACCGGTAGCCACCGGCATTAAACACCAGCGTATTGGTCTGATAGCCCACCGGCGTGGCAAAGGACGCGCTGGCACCCAACATGATAGCCGCTTCAAAGGGTCTGGCATCTGCGCCCAGACTGACCGCCAGCCCCAGCGCAATGGGCGTCAGCATGACGGCGGCGGCATTATTGCTGAAAATTTCCGTGATGATCGAGGTCGCCAGATACAGGCACGAGATAACAACGATGGGATGCGCGCCATGAATGACCTCGTTGATATGATCCACCAGATAGGCCAGAGCCCCTGATTTTTCCATAGCTATACTGATGCCTAACATGGCATAGATCAGCAACAAAACACTGCCCTGCAAGGCCTTATAGGCATCACTGACCTTAATGCTGCGCGTCAGCATAACCAGTACGGCGGCCAGAAATGCGCCCGCCGCAATCGGTAAAATATTAAAGGTCGCCAAACCCACAGCCAGAAAAAGTCCCGCCAGCGCAATCGGCGCATGGCGGCGGTTAAAAGGCTCCTGCTCCGGCTGGTTCAGGCTGTTGACCTCGCCATTATCAATCAAGGCGGCCAAGGCCGATTGCGGGCCTTTGACCAGTATTGTGTCCCCCACCGATAGCCTGACAGCGTTGAAATCGGTGCTGATCTTGCCGCTTAAGCGGTGAATGGCAATAATTTGCACACGATAGGCGTTGCGGCGGTTAAAGCGATCAATAAACTGGCCGATAAAGCTGGAACCGGGGGCGACAATCCCTTCCATGGTCACGGCCTCTGCGGCAATAAAATCCCCCGACAAAAGCTTTATGGTCTTGTCCTTGTCAGCCGTCAGAATATTGCGCTGATCCGACAGAATGACCAGCCGGTCACCTTCGTGGATAACACTGTCGCTGTGGTCTTCCGGCGGGTCTTCGGGGACGTCTGCGCTCTTTGTGAACACACGCGACACATCAAGACTTTTGAAGAACCGCGCCACCGGGGCAAACGGAACCGCTCTGGGGATATGCTGAATGACCTCAAGATCGTCATTCTTGCTCAAATTCGTCTCCACCAGCCGTTTGCCGATAAGCGGAGAATGGCGCTCAATCAGAATCTGCGACATATAGCGACGCTTGACCTGATCGCCGAACACATCGCTTAAGGTTTGACGTTCCGGCAAAAAATGGCGGCCAATTAACCCCATATAGAGCGCACCCGCAGCCGCCAGACACAGGCCCGGCACAAGTATATCGAACATGCCGAATGGCTTAAAACCCATCTCCTGCGCCACCCCGTCTACCAGCAGGTTGGTAGAGGTGCCGATCAAGGTACAGGCGCCACCCAGAATGGCCACATAGGATAAGGGAATCAGCATTTGCGATGCCGATGTATTGAGCTTGCGCGCCAGCATAATAATCACCGGAATCATGATCAGCACGACCGAGGTGTTATTGATAAAAAATGAGCCCACGAACACGGCGATAAACATGCCGCCCAGAGCCAGCGCTACATGTTTATCCGCGACCTTCAGAACAAGCCGCCCCAAAACATCTATCATGCCGGTTTTTTCCAGCGCGCCGCTTAAGATAAACATGGCCGCCACCGTCATGGCCGCCGGATTGCTGAATACACTCAGCAGATCGGAAATGCTGATAATGCCAAAAGCCAGAAGGACGGCCACCGCCGTCAGGGCCAGCAGTTCCACCTCGGCGGATTGACGCACAAAGGCGATCAGAAGGCCGGCGACGGTCAGTAGGGTAAGGGCGATTTCCCAGCTCATATTCATCCAGTAAATAAAGAGAATAAAAAAGTATCAAGCCTTGAGAAGGGCTCAAAATCTTATAAGTTTTCAATCAATTATAACGAAATTTGAAAATTTTACATTGCACAGTTTTGTGTCCGAAACAGGCGCAACTGTTACCG